>JAGQTW010000455.1 GCA_020438785.1 Mycobacterium sp.
AGCGCGACATCATCGGCATGGTGGCCCTCGGGCTGCCCCGGGTGAACCGCTGACGACGGGAAGGCATTGACATGGATTTCACCAGAACAGAAGCGGCCCAGGATCTTTCCGGCCTCGTCGGCACGATCGTCGATGCGGTGTGCACACCGCAGCATCAGCGTGAGCTCGACGGCCTCGAGCAACGGTTCGACACCGCGTTGTGGGGCAAGCTCATTGACGCGGACATCCTCTCCACCGCAGCCCCGGAGTCGGTGGGCGGCGGCGGATTCGGTGTGCTCGAGCAGACCGCGATTCTGGCAGCGCTCGGCCGAGGACTGGCCGCCGTGCCCTACCTGGAGTCGGTGATCCTCGCTGCGGGGGCCCTGGCCAGGTTCGGCACGCCGGAGCTGCGCGAGCAGTGGGCGGGCCCCGCGGTGGCCGGCGAGAAGATCCTGACGGTGGCGCTCGACGGCGAGTTCGGCCAGGGCCCGGTGCAGGCGACCGCCGCCGGGGCCGGATTCCGGCTGACGGGAAACCGCACGCAGGTGCCGTTCGGCCCGGTCGCCGACGCGTTCCTGGTTCCAGCCGAAACCGATTCGGGGACAAAGGTCTTCCTCGTAGCGGCCGGTGATCCCGGCGTATCGGTGACCCCGTTGCTGACCACCGGCAAGAACAGTTCCGGCGAACTCGACCTCTCCGGTGTCGAGGTCGGAACCGACCGCATCGTCGGCGACACCGATGTGCTGGCGTGGCTGACCACCCACAAGACGTTGGGCCTCACCGCCTTCCAGCTCGGCGTGCTCGAGCGCGCGCTCGAGTTGACGGCCGAGTACGCCCGCACCCGCGAGCAGTTCGACCGGCCGATCGGTAGCTTCCAGGCCGTCTCGGCTCGGCTGGCCGACGACTACATCGACATCAAGGGTCTGGGGCTGGCGCTGGTACAGGCATCCTGGCGGCTCTCGGAGGACCTGCCCGCCGATCTCGAGGTGGCGACCGCCGCGTTCTGGGCGGCCGAGGCCGGCCACCGCGTCGCCCACACCACCGTGCACGTTCACGGCGGAGTCGGGATCGACATCGACCACCAGGTGCACCGCTACTTCCTGGCGGCCAAGCAGACCGAGTTCGCTCTCGGCGGTGCCACCACACAACTGCGGCACATCGGCCGCGAGCTGGCCGACACCCCGGCTTGACCGCACCGTTGAACGGCGCGCCGACCGTCCCCGGCCTGGTGGCGCGGTTGGTCGACGTCGACGACCGCGGCATCCACGCCGACGACGGATCGTATGTGTCCTGGCGCCAACATGTGCAGTCCGGCGCCGATCTGGCCGCGGCGTTACGGGCGCGCCTGGACCCGGGCAGGCCGCCGCACGTCGGCGTGCTACTGGGCAACACGCCGTTCTTCTCCGCGGTCCTGGTCGCCGCGGCGCAAGCCGGGCTGGTCGTTGTCGGCCTGAACCCGACCCGCCGGGGTGCGGCGCTGCGCCGCGACATCGAGCACGCCGACTGCCAGTTGGTGCTCGCCGACGACCTGGCCAACGGCTATGGCGACGGCTTCGTCCCGGCGGGGATGGCCGTCGTCGATGTGACCTCGGCAGCGTGGGCCGACGAGTTGGCCACCTTCCGGGGTTCTCCGATCACGTTCGTCGACAGCGCTTTCGACGATCTGTTCATGCTGATCTTCACCTCCGGCACCAGTGGTGAGCCCAAGGCCGTGCGGTGCACGCACGAGAAAGTGGCCGGTCCCGGCGTCATGCTCGCCGAACGGTTCGGACTGGGCCCCGCCGACACCTGCTATCTGTCCATGCCGCTGTTCCACTCCAACGCGATCATGGCCGGCTGGGCGCCCGCGGTGGCGGCAGGCGCGTCGATTGCGTTGCGGCGCAGGTTCTCCGCGTCCCTGTTCTTTCCGGACGTGCGCAAGTTCAATGCCACCTACGCCAACTACGTCGGCAAGCCGATGTCCTACATCCTGGCCACCCCACCGCGGCCCGACGATGCCGACAACCCGTTGCGGATCGTCTACGGCAATGAAGGCGCACCGCGTGACCTGACGCGGTTCGCGACCCGGTTCGGCGTCACCGTCGTCGACGGGTTTGGGTCCACCGAGGGCGGCGTCAACATCGCCCGTACGCCCGAAACCCCGGAGGGTGCGCTCGGACCGCTGCCCGAGGGGCTCGACATCCTCGACGTCGACACCGGTCTGCCGTGCCCGCCCGGCGTCATCGGCGAACTGGTGAACGTCGAAGGACCCGGCAACTTCCGCGGCTACTACAAGGACCCCGAGGCCGAGGCGGAGCGGATGGCCGGCGGCGCCTACCACAGCGGCGACCTCGCCTACCGGGATGAGGCCGGCTACGTGCACTTCGCCGGTCGCCTCGGTGACTGGATGCGCGTCGACGGTGAGAACCTCGGGACCGCCCCGATCGAGCGGGTGCTGATGCGCTATCCGGACGTCACCGAAGCGGCGGTGTACGCGATCCCCGATGAGTCGGTGGGTGACCGGGTGATGGCCGCGCTGGTCACGCCCGAGGGGACCGACTTCGACCCGGTGGAGTTCCGGGACTTCCTCGCCGCCCAGGCCGACCTCGGCCCCAAGCAGTGGCCGGCATTCGTCCGGGTCGCCAGCGCGCTGCCCCGCACCGAGACCTTCAAGATCATCAAGCGGCGGCTGTCGGCGGAGGCGCTCGACTGCGACGATCCGGTGTTCGAGATACCGCGCTGACGCGTCCGGTCAGCCGGCGAGGGTCGGGAACACCCGGGCGGCGTTGCCGTGCAGGTAGTTCGCCCGGGCCTCGTCGGAGAGCCCGAGTTCGTCCAGGCCGTCGAGCGCGTGGGCGTGACCGATCATCGGATAGTTGGTGCCGAACAACACCTTTCGGGAACCGGTGCCGGTCTTCATGAAGTTCACCAGGTCCGCGGGGAGGCGTCGGGTGGTATATGCCGAGGTGTCGATGTAGACGTTCTCGTGTTTGCGCGCGACGGCCACCATCTCCTCCGTCCACGGGTAGCCGACGTGGCCGCACACGATCACGAGTTCGGGGAAGTCCAACGCGACCTCGTCGATGTAGGGAATCGGCCTACCCGTCTCCGAGGGCCGCAGCGGCCCGGTGTGACCGACCTGGGTGCAGAACGGAACCCCGAGTTCGACGCACTCGGCGAACAGTGGATAGTAGCGCCGGTCGGTGGGCGGCAGGCCCCAGAGCCAGGGCACCACCCGCAGGCCGACGAAGCCGTCGTCGCGCACCCGCCGCCGCAGTTCCCGCACCGCTGCCATCGGCCGGTCGAGGTCGACGGTGGCCAGACCGGCGAACCGGGTCGGGTGTTGCCGCACCCATCCGGCGACCTCGTCGTTGGACACCAGATTCAGGCCGTTGGGTCCGCGCCAGGCGCTGAGCAATCCGACCTCCACACCCGCGGCGTCCATCGACTCCACGGTCACCGCGATCGGGATGTCCTGCTCGGGTATCGCGCCGCCGGTCCAGCGGCGCAGCGAGGCCAACACATCGCTGGCCATGAACCTCTGGGTGGGGTGCTGCATCCACACGTCGATGGTCATGACCCGACTGTAGATGTGCCCGGTCAGCTGCCGCGGATGTCGTCCAGCCGGCGCGACGCCGCCTCGAAGCCGGACACCAGCTCGGCGATGATGTCGGCCACCGGCCGGATCTCGTTCATCCGGCCGACGATCTGACCGACCGGCATGGCCACGGTGCCGGGGTCGGCCGAGCCGCTCATCCGCTGGTGGGCCTCGGCCACCAGAACGTTCTGCAACGGCATCGGCAACGGTTCGGGTGCGCCCTCCGCATCCCAGGCGTCGGTCCACCGGCTCTTCAGCAGCCGCGCCGGCTTGCCGGAGTAGATGCGGCGGCGCACGGTGTCGCTGGAGGTCGCCGCGAGCAGACCCTCCTGGATGACGGACGGGCCACCGTCCGGGCGCGCCCCGAGGTCGTACTCGGCGGAGGTGAGCCACGCCGAGCCCATCCACACTCCCGCGGCGCCCAGGGCCAGCGCCGCGGCGACCTGCCGGCCGTCGCCGATCCCGCCGGCGGCGAGCACCGGGGCGCCCCCGAGCGCGTCCACGATCTCCGGCCACAGCACCACCGAGCCGATCTCACCGGTGTGCCCGCCGGCCTCGTGGCCCTGTGCGATGACGATGTCCACACCGTTGTCGACGTGACGGCGGGCGTGCTTGGCCGAACCGGCCAGCGCGGCCACCGCGACTCCGGCCGCGTGGGACTGGTCGATGACGTCCTTCGGCGGCGAGCCGAGGGCGTTGGCGATCAGCTTGATCGGGTGCTTGAGCGCAACCTCGACGTGCGAGCGGGCCACCGAGTGCAGCCACCCGAGCGTGCCTTCACTGCGCACCAGGTCGTCGGGCAGGGGCGGCACCCCGAGATCGGCGAGAGTCTTGGCGACGAAATCCCGGTGCGCCTGCGGGATCAGCGCGTCGATGTCGATCTTCGTTCCCTCGGTGGGGATCTTGGCCGGCATCACCACGTCGACGCCATACGGTTTGCCGTCGGTGTTCTCGTCCATCCACCGCAGCGTGGTCTCGAGTTCCTCGGGGTCGTTGAACCGCACGCAGCCCAGCACGCCCATGCCGCCGGCCCGGCTCACCGCCGCGGCAGCCTTCTCCGAGGGCGTGAAGGCGAAGATCGGGTACTGGATGCCGAACCGGTCACACAGTTCGGTGTGCATCAACTGGTGGCCCCCGCATGCTTGGCGTGCACGTCGTCGGCGGGCCGCTGCTCGGTCTGTTCCTTGGCCCATTTGTAGTCGGGTTTGCCGGCCGGTGAACGCTTGACCTCGTCGACCAGCCACAGGCTGCG
>JAGQTW010000456.1 GCA_020438785.1 Mycobacterium sp.
CTAGCCGCGCGAGCGCAGCCAGGACACCACGCGGTCGCGATAGCCGCTGATGCCCTTGTATCCGGCGATCTCCTCGGGCAGTTCCGCCAGCACCGCCGCCATTCGGACACGCCACTCGTCGACTCCTGCGACATCGGCCAACGGCAGCAGGTAGGTGCGGATCAGGAAGCAGATCGCGCCGGACTCGGCGAGCCGGATCAGGTGCTGGACCTCGACGCGCAGATGCAGCACCCGGCCGAACGCCTCGTCGTCGAGGCCGTCGAGCGCGGCGCGCGCTGCGGCCCTGTCGGCCAGCGTCTCCACCGACACGTCGAGCGTGCGCCCGATCGTCATCGACCAGTTGGTGCGCCGGTAGATCTGGTTGGGCTGCAACCGCATCAGGAAGTCCCGCGCCCTGGTGATCACCCCGGACTCGCGCAGCCCCGGCACCGGGCCGTGGATCTCCAGGAACGTCATGCCGACGTCGAACCCGAAGGACCAGCCCGCGGAGAAGGTGACCACGCCGGCATCGGCAAACAGGTCGTCGTCGCGCTGGTCGAGCAGCACGATGTCGTCCTGCACCTGAGCGGCGATGAAGTCCAGCGGATCACACGGCAGACAGGACTCGTCGCCGACCACGAAATCCTGCGCGATGTCGAGCAGGTTGTTGCGCCAGTGCCAGACCTCGCCGTCGCGGGTGAGCGACATGGTCTCCGGGTAGGCGGTGGCCAGTTCGGTCATCAACGCCAGCATGGTGTCCCAGCAGGCGACGCGCATGTGCGGCAGGACAGCATGGCGAGTGGGGTCGGCGGTCAGGATGCGACGTCGCTCGGCCAGTTCGTGGGTGTACTCGCTGTCGATGTGCAGCACGGTCCGGCCCCACTGTCCGGTTCGGGTGCGCACCGCGGTGTGGGCCGGCTCGAGATTGGTGCTGTAGCGGTAGGTGTCGGCGGCGTACGGAAACGGGAAGGATGCCACCAGGTCGGGTGCGGACACGGTGGTACTCACAGGCTCAACTCCAGACGTCCCTGCGCGCGCGACACACAGGCCATCATCGCATCCCCGGCGTCCCGCTCGGCCTGGGTCAGGTACAGGTCGCGGTGCAACACGACACCCGAGCGCACCGGCAGCCGGCACTGGCCGCACACCCCCTGACGGCACATGTTGGGCACCGCATGCCCGTGCGCCTCGAGTGCCTCCAACAGGGAGACCCCGGATTCGACGACGAAACTTTCTCCGCTATGCGTCAATTCGACCTCGAACGGCTCGCCAGGCGCGAGTTCACCGCCGAAGCGTTCGACGTGGATGCGGCTGGCCGGCCAGCCGAGGCCGGTGGCCAGTGCGACCACGTCGTCGATGAACACACCCGGACCGCAGACGTAGGCGTGGGTGCCGAACGGCGAATCGGGCAGCACCGCCGCCAGTTCGGCCAGGAACGCGGCGCGGTCGGTGAAGAACCGTGCCTGGTCGGTGAGGGCCCTGATCTCGTCGACATGGGCGCCGCGGCCGGGCCGGTGGATGTAGAGCAGCCGGGCGTCGCGGCCCCACCGCCGGGCGCTGCGCAGGTGCGACACCATCGGGGTGATCCCAATGCCCGCGGCGATCAGCAGGTGACGCCGGGCCCGCAACACCGGGGCGAACGCGCAGCGCGGCTCGCGCGCCGCAACGGTATCGCCCACCGACAATCCGTGGATCCAGCGCGAACCGCCGCGCCCGTCAACGCGATTCAGCACCGACACCGTGTACTCCTGCGGTGCGGAGGTCTCGCCGGTGAGCGAGTAGGCGTTGGCCCCGCCGTCGTACTCGACGACGAGGTGGCTGCCCGGAGTGAACGACGGCAGCGGCGCACGGTCCGGGCGCGCCAGCCTCAGCGTGCGGATCCCGGGCACCGCGTCGTCGATGCCAACCACGTCCAGCAGCAGCGCGCTCACGAGGTGCCCCGGTAGTTGGCCCCGCTGGCGAACCCGAGATGGGTCCCGAGCCGGCGGGACACGTGGTAGTAGACGAACAACTCGCGGCCGCAGCCGAGGCAGGGCAGCGTGCCGGTGAGCTCGATCCGCGCGAGGGTGATGGTTCGGCAATGCGCGCAATAGATCTCGCGGGTGGCCACCTCGGTGCTGGCCACCGTGATCTCGTCGTCGGCCGCCCCCGCTTCGAGGGCGTCGGCGCGCACCCGCAGGCAGGCGTGCGCCGGACCGGCGAGCAGCAGCCGCCACCCGACGACCGCGTCGGCCAGATCGTCGTGCAGCGCCCGGCGGGCGGCCTCGATGTCGTCGACCAGGTGTACCCGTGGAATCGCATCGGGGCGGTGCGCGGCGATCTGGGCGGCCCAGTCCGCGGCGATCGCGGTGGCGTGCACGCCGATGGCCAGCACCGTCCAGTGCCTGCCGGTCAGATCGGCGGGCGGGCGCAGGGGAGTCACCGCCCACGGGGGGACGCTGGTCAGCTCGAGCGGTGGTGCCATGTGCGCCGACCCTAGCGCTTGTTGACGTACCCCGCGTCGACCGGAAGCGTGACCCCGGTGACGTAGCGTCCGGCGTCGGACACCAGGTAGAACGCCGCGTTGGCGATGTCCTCGGGCTCGAGGGCCTGCACCGGCAGCGCGTTGCCCAGGTCCGGACCGCCCAGGTTCTGCTGCGCCAGCCCGTCGAGCCATGCGCGGGTGGCCTCGTTGTCGATCATCGGCGTCTTCACCGCCGCCGGGTGGATCGAGTTCACCCGGATGTTGAAGGCGGCCAGGAAGTTCGCGTACGCCCGCATCAAGCCGACCACACCGTGTTTGGCGACGGTGTAACCCAGCGACCCGGCTATCGGGGCGCCGAGGCCGGCGAGGCCCGCCACCGAGCTGGTCAGCACGATGGCTCCGCCGTCGCCCTGCTTGATCATCGGTCGCATCGCCACGTCCACCGTGTGGTAGACCCCGGTGAGGTTGACGTCGATGACGTCCTGCCACGCGTTCTCGTCGGCCATCGGCGCGATCCCGGCGTTGGCGATCACGATGTCGAGC
>JAGQTW010000457.1 GCA_020438785.1 Mycobacterium sp.
CAAGCAGTTCATCACCAACTCCGGCACCGACATCACCAGGCTCGTCACCGTCACCGCGGTCACCGGCAGCGCCGGCGACAAGCGAGAGATCTCCTCGATTCTGGTGCCGGTGCCCACGCCTGGGTTCACCGCCGAACCCGCCTACGACAAGGTCGGCTGGAACGCCTCGGACACCCACCCGCTTACGTTCGACGACGTCCGCGTGCCCGAGGAGAACCTGCTCGGCGAGCGCGGTCGTGGCTACGCCAACTTCCTGCGGATCCTCGACGAGGGACGGATCGCGATCGCGGCGCTGTCCACGGGGGCGGCTCAGGGCTGCGTCGACGAGAGCGTGAAGTACGCCGGTGAGCGGGCGGCCTTCGGCCGGCCGATCGGCCGCTACCAGGCCATCGAGTTCAAGATCGCGCGCATGGAGGCCCGGGCCCACGCCGCCCGCACCGCCTACTACGACGCCGCTGCATTGATGTTGGCGGGCAAGCCCTTCAAGAAGGAGGCGGCGATCGCCAAGCTCGTCGCCAGCGAGGCCGCGATGGACAACGCGCGCGACGCGACGCAGATCCACGGCGGCTACGGCTTCATGAACGAATACTCGGTCGCCCGGCACTACCGGGACAGCAAGATCCTCGAGATCGGCGAGGGCACAACCGAAGTGCAACTGATGCTGATCGCCCGGGAGTTGGGCGTCGCATGAGCGCGGACAAGGTCGTCGAACAGCGCGGTCTGTGGTTCGAGGAGTTCGAATTGGGCGTGCGCTACCTGCACCGGCCCGGCCGCACCATCACCGAGGCCGACAACGTGCTGTTCACCACGCTGACGATGAACACGCAGGCACTGCACCTCGACGCCGCGTTCTCCGATGCCCAGCCGCCGTTCCATCAGCGGTTGGTCAACTCGATGTTCACGCTGTCCACCCTGGTGGGCCTGTCGGTGGCCCAACTCACCCAGGGCACCATCGTCGGCAACCTCGGCTTCTCCGAGATCGCCTTCCCCAAACCGCTGTTCCACGGCGACACGCTCTACGCCGAGACCGTGATCACCGACAAGCGCGAGTCGAAGAGCCGGCCGGGGGAGGGCATCGTGACGTTCGCGCACACCGGCCGCAACCAGCACGGCGATATCGTCGCGACGGCCTCGCGCAAGACGATGGTTCGCAAGCGACCCGACGCAGAGCCGGCCTGATGTCGCTCACCGACCCGGGACCGGCCTGGCTGTTCTGCCCGGCGGATCGGCCCGAACGCTTCGAGAAAGCCGCGGCGGCAGCCGATGTGGTGATCCTCGACCTCGAGGACGGCGTGGCGGCCAAGGACCGCGAGGCCGCGCGCGCAGCGCTGGTCGCCAGCCGGCTCGATCCGGGTCGCACCGTGGTGCGCGTCAACCCGTCCGCCACCACCGACCACCCACGTGATCTGGAGGCCGTGGCCCGAACGCCCTACACCACGGTCATGTTGGCCAAGACCGAGTCGGCCGATCAGGTCCGCGCCCTGGCCCCCCTGGACGTCGTCGTCCTGGTGGAGACGCCACTGGGGGCGCTGGCGGTCACCGAGACCGCGCGGGTCGACAACGCGTTCGCCGTCATGTGGGGCGCGGAGGACCTCTTCGCCGTCCTGGGCGGTACCGCCAACCGCTACCCGGACGGGTCGTACCGCGAGGTGGCCCGGCACGTTCGATCACAGAGCCTGCTGGCCGCCAAGGCGTACGGCAAGCTCGCGCTGGACTCGGTGTACCTCGACATCAAGGACCTCGACGGTCTGCGCGCCGAGGTCGACGACGCAGTCTCGGTGGGCTTCGACGTCAAGGTGGCCATCCACCCCAGCCAGATCGCGGTCATCCGGGACGGCTACACACCTGGCCCCGGGCAGGTCGAGTGGGCGCGACACGTGCTGGCGGCGGCCCGCGAAGAGCGCGGCGTCTTCCAGTTCGAGGGCATAATGGTGGATGCCCCGGTGCTGCGGCGAGCAGAGCGCATCGTCCAGCTTGCGCCCGACCCCGGCCGTTAGCTGACACCCCGCCACCACGGGTTTTGCTCTGACCGCCTCCGCACTGAACAGACCCTGAGGTCGTGGCCGGCCGAACATGCCGGTGACCGGAGGAGGCGGTATGGGACAGCCGGTGCAGTTGATCGCACCTGACGGGACCGCGACTGCGGAGGACCGCTACCGCCGAGACCTGCCACCAGAGCTTCTGACCTGGCTCTACGAGACCATGGTCGTCACCCGCGACCTCGACGGCGAATGGGTCAACCTGCAACGCCAGGGTGAGCTGGCCCTGTACGCGGCCTGCCGCGGCCAGGAGGCCGCTCAGGTCGGCGCCACCGCCTGCCTGCGCAAGACGGACTGGCTGTTCCCGCAGTACCGCGAACTCGGCGCCTTCCTGGTGCGTGGCATCACCCCCACCCAGATGGCCGCCATGTGGCGCGGCACCTGGCACGGCGGGCTGGAGTTCACCGAGAAATGCTGCGCCCCGATCGCCATCCCCATCGCCACCCACACCCTGCACGCCGTCGGCGCCGCGATGGCCGCTCAGCGGCTCGGCGAGGACTCGGTGACCGTGGCATTCCTCGGCGACGGCGCCACCAGCGAG
>JAGQTW010000005.1 GCA_020438785.1 Mycobacterium sp.
TGGTCGTAGTGGTCGTGGCTGATCACCACGGCGTCGAGTTCGGGCAGGGTCTCCAGCGGCAGCGGGACCGGGTGCAGCCGCTGGGGGCCGACCGTGCGCGACGGCGAGCAGCGGTTGCTCCAGACCGGGTCGGTGAGCACGCGGTAGCCGTCGATCTCCAGCAGCGTCGTGGAATGGCCGAGCCAGTTCACCGCCAGCGGCTCGGGTCTCGCGTCGACGGGCGGTGCGGCGAGGGGTACGGCGCCGCCGGGGCGGCTGGCCGACCGGCTGGAGATCATGTCGAACAGGATCAGCCGGTTCTCCTCGGCGTCGAGCTTGAGCGCCGATGCGGGTTCGAGGTTGTGGAACACCCCGTCGCGGTAGTTGGGCGAGCCGTCGGCGGCGGTGCGGATGGCGCCCGGCCCGGCGCCCAACGACGCGGGTGCGTCGTTCAGCGCCCGCAGGACCCAGCCGCCGGCGGCCAGCGATCCGGTGCCGGCGGCCAGGCGAAGGGCGGTGCGCAGCAATTTAGGCGCCCTGGAACCTCGGCGCCCGCTTCTCGATGCGCGCGACCTGCGCCTCGATCACGTCCTGGCTGCCCCAGGCCTTGTCGAAGAGCTCCTTGTGGGTGGCGCCCTGCTCCTCGTAGGCGCCGTCGTCGTTGAGCACCCGCTTGGAGGACTGCAGCGACAGCGGCGCCAGTCCGGCGATCTCGGCCGCCCACGCCTGCGCGTCGGCGAGGTCCCCGATCCGGTTGGCCATGCCGGTCATCAGCGCGGTCTGCGCATCCAGCTTCTCCGCGGCCAGCAGCATGCCCCGGGCGCGGCCGTAACCGGCCAGCGAGGAAAGCCGCCGAACGCTCCAGTTGTCAAGCGCGAGGCCATATTTGGCGATCGGGAACTGAAAGTAGGCGCCCGGCGCTACCACCCGCAGGTCGCAGATCATCGCCAGCTGCACACCGGCGCCGATCGCCGGGCCGTTGATCGCCCCGATCACCGGAACCGGCACCGCGTCGATGGCCTTGTTCAGTGCGATCGCCTTGTCCGGGAAGTCGGCCGCGAACACGTCACCGGAGAGGTCGGCGCCGGCGCAGAACACCGTCCCCTGGCCGGTGAGCACGACGGCGCGGACGTCGTCGGCGGCCGCCTTCTCCACGGCCTCCCGCAGGGTGTCGACCAGTTCGGAGTTGAGCGCGTTGCGGCGCTCCGGGCGCTGCAGCTCGATGGTGGTCACGTCGCCGACGCGGCTGATACCGATCATGGAGCCCAGCCTACTGGCCGGATAACCTCGACCCGTGAGCCGCATCGGGGCTACCGAACTGCGCGACGCCGTGCTGGACCCCGGTTCGTTCCGCAGCTGGGACAGCCCGCCCCCGGCCGTGACCGCCGACGCCGAGTACGCCGCCGAACTGGCGCGGGCCCGCGCCGCGACGGGGCTCGACGAGGCGGTGCTGACCGGCGAGGGCACGGTGTTCGGGCGCCGGGTCGCCGTGGTGGCGTGCGAGTTCGGCTTCCTGGCCGGCTCGATCGGGGTGGCCGCCGCCGAACGCATCACCGCGGCGGTGGAGCGGGCCACGGCCGAGCGGCTACCCCTGCTGGCCTCGCCCAGTTCCGGCGGCACCCGTATGCAGGAGGGCACCGTGGCCTTCCTGCAGATGGTCAAGATCGCCGCTGCCGTCGAACTGCACAAGCGGGCGCACCTGCCCTATCTCGTCTACCTGCGCCACCCCACCACCGGCGGGGTGTTCGCCTCCTGGGGCTCACTCGGTCACGTCACCGCCGCCGAACCCGGTGCGTTGATCGGGTTCCTCGGCCCCCGGGTCTACGAACACCTCTACGGCGAACCGTTCCCCCCCGGCGTCCAAACCGCGGAGAACCTGCAACGCCATGGCGTCATCGACGCAGTGGTCCCCCTCGACGTGTTGCGCGCGACACTGGATCGCACCCTCAAGGTCGTCTCCGATGCGCCCGGAGACGTCCCGCAGGCACCGGGGCGCGAAAGCCTGCCGGATATCCCGGCGTGGCAGTCGGTTCAGGCGTCGCGGCGTCTGGACCGACCCGGGGTCGGGTACCTGTTGCGGCATGGCACCACCGACCGGGTATTGCTGTCGGGATCCGGAGGGCAGGAGCGGTGGGCCCACGCGCGCAGCGCAGGGGACGACCCGGGAAGCATCGGGGGAATCGGCGAGGCCGCGACCACCGTCCTGGCGTTGGCAAGATTCGGCGGTCAACCCGCCGTGGTGCTGGGCCAACAGCGGGTGTTGGGCGGCTTGGTCGGCCCGGCGGCGCTGCGGGAGGCCCGCCGCGGCATGGCGTTGGCGGCCGGGCTGAAGTTGCCGCTCGTCCTGATCATCGACACCGCAGGCCCGGCGCTGTCCGCCGAGGCCGAGCAGGGCGGTCTGGCGAGTGAGATCGCCGGATGCCTGGCCGACCTGGTCACGCTGGACACGCCGACGGTGTCGGTGCTGCTCGGGCAGGGCAGCGGCGGACCCGCACTGGCGATGGTGCCCGCCGACCGGGTGCTGGCCGCCCGGCACGGCTGGCTGGCGCCGCTGCCGCCGGAGGGCGCCAGCGCGATCGTCTTCCGGGATACCGACCACGCCGCGGAACTGGCTGCGGCCCAGGGCATCCGGTCGACGGACCTGCTGCGTGACGGGATCGTCGACGCGATCGTGCCCGAACATCCCGACGCCGCCGACGAACCCGTGGAGTTCGCCCGCCGGCTCTCGACGGCGATCGCGCGCGAACTGTACGACCTGCAGGCGGTCCCGGCCGGCAAGCGGTACGCGGCGCGGCTGGCCCGCTACCGCCGGATCGGCCTGCCCGGCTAGCGGTTTCGGGCGCGATCCAGCAGTTCGCACACCTCCTCGTCGGAGGTCTGGCTGAAGAGTCGGTAACCCTGGCCAACGGCGTGGAAGTACTGCGGGACACCCAGGCACACCACGTCGTCGGCGACCGCCCGCAATGCGGCGACGGTGTCGGCCGAGCCGATGGGCGCGGCCAGCACCACCTCGGCGGCGCCCTGGGCGCGGGCCACCAGGCAGGCCGCCCGCGCGGTGGCACCCGTCGCGAAGCCGTCGTCGACGATCAGGACCACCCGGCCGCGCAGCGAAACCCGTTCCCGGCCAGCGCGATAACGTTCGACCCGGCGCTGCAGCTCGACGCGCTGGGCGGTCTCCACCGCGGCAATCTCGGCATCGGTCAGCAGCACGTGCCGCAGCACCTCGTCGTTGAGCACCCGCACCCCGTCCTCGCCGATCGCCCCGAACGCGAGTTCGGGCTGATGCGGCACACCGAGCTTGCGCACCACCAACACGTCCAGCGGCGCGTCGAGGGCCGCGGCCACCTCGAACGCCACCGGGACACCGCCGCGCGGCAGGGCCAGCACCAGCACGTCGCGGTCGCGATAGGCCTTCAGCGCCCCGGCCAACCGCCGGCCCGCGTCGGCCCGATCAGGGAAGCCCCTCAGGCCGGGGCCCACTGGTCCCACGGCATACTCCAGTCGCCGTTCTGCCACAACTGCAGCGGCTTGCCGCCGGTGTTGCGCACCTCGACGACGTCGCCGGGGACCGAGAAGTTGTAGAACCACGCCGCGTTGTCGCGGTTGAGGTTCAGACAGCCGTGGCTGGTGTCGGTGTTGCCCTGCGCCCACACCGTCTCGTCGAGCTCGTGGAGGTACACACCATCGGTGCTGATGCGAACCGCGTAGTTGATCGACTCCTTGTAGCCGAGGTGGGAGTTGATCGGCAGCCCGTAGGTCGAGGAGTCCATCACCACCGGGTTGCTCTTGTCCAGCACGGTGTAGACCCCGGGCTGGGTCCAGAAGCTCAGCGTCGTATTGCCCACCTTCTCGGTGCCGCCGCGGCCCATCGAGGTCGGCATGGTGCGCACCAGCTTGCCGCCGTCGAAAACGCTGACCTGCTTGGTCGCATCGTCGGCGACCGACACGTGCGAGGCGCCGATGGTGAACGTCACCGGCGGCGCCCCGCCGGGGGCGACGGTGACGACGGTGCCCGGCTGGTAGTACTGCGGCGGGCGCCAGTGTGCGGTGTGGTCGTCGACCCAGTGCCAGGCGCCGGCGACCGGCGGCTCGGTCGACACCGTCAGCTGCTGTTCGGCCGCGCCGAAATCACCGACCGGAGCGTCGAAATGGGCGACGATGACCATCCCGACGCCGTAGGTCGCGCCGTCGCGCAACGGAGCGCCCGAGGTGCCGGTCAGCCCGACCCCGGGCAGGTCGTCGGCGCGGGCCGCCCCGACGGGTGCGATGAGCAGCCCAAGCACGACCGCCAGCAGCACTGCCAGCACCGAGCACACCCTCGTCGCATCCACGGCGCTCTCCCCTGTGTCGAAATGTGTCGAACCGACCTAGGCCAGGGACTCGACCCAGGCGCGGTGCAACCCGGCATAGTGTCCACCCGATCCGATCAGCTGTGTGGGAGGACCGTCCTCGACGACGCGGCCGTGTTCGAGGACGAGCACCCGGTCGGCGACCTCCACCGTGGAGAGCCGATGGGC
>JAGQTW010000458.1 GCA_020438785.1 Mycobacterium sp.
TCAGCGGACCGAACCTGGCCAGCGAGATCGCCCGGGAGCAGCCCGCCGCCACGGTCGTCGCGTGCAGTGATTCCGGAAGAGCGGTGACGATTCAACGGGCTCTGGCCACCGGTTACTTCCGGCCGTACACCAACGCTGACGTGATCGGTGCCGAGATCGGGGGTGCCTGCAAGAACGTGATCGCTCTGGCGTGCGGCATGGCCGCGGGGTGCGGGCTGGGCGAGAACACCGCGGCGGCGATCATCACCCGCGGTCTGGCCGAGATCATGAGACTCGGAATCGCGTTGGGAGCCAAGCCCGCCACCCTGGCCGGGCTCGCCGGGATCGGCGATCTGGTGGCGACGTGTATGTCGCCACACTCCCGCAATCGTTCGTTCGGTGAACGGTTGGGCAGGGGTGGCACCATGGAGGCTGCGCTCGCCGCGACCGGCGGTCACGTCGCCGAGGGCGTCACCTCCTGTGAATCGGTGTTGGCGCTGGCGTCCAGCTATGACGTCGAGATGCCCCTCACCGAGGCGGTACACCGGGTTTGTCACAGCGCTCTGTCCGTCAACGACGCGGTGGCGTTGTTGCTTGGCCGTTCCACCAAGCCGGAATAGGCCCGAACATCCCGATGACCGGAACTTACGGCGACTCCACTCGCAGCGTTAAAGCCGTTGAATCGGAACCGGTTCCAGGCGGGCCCGTTGCGCCACCACCGGTCCCGGCGGCGGCGTACCACATTCCGCCCGACGAAGACGATTCGCTGGACAGCTACGGTCGCAGATCGAATCCGACCTGGCGGCAACTGGAATCGGCGCTCGCGCAGCTCGAGGGAGCCGCCTCCGCGCTGACGTTCGGCTCCGGAATGGCCGCCATCACCTCGGTGTTGCGGACCCTCGCCGAACCCGGCCGCAAAGTCGTCGTTCCCGCCGACGGCTACTACCAGGTACGTGCCTAGGCGAACGAGTTTCTCGCCTCACGAGGGGTGACGGTGGTGCAGGCGCGATGCGCCGAGATGTGCGACGCCGCTGCCGATACCGGCCGCGGCGATACGGTTCTGGCCGAATCACCGTCCAACCCCGCGCTCGATGTCGTCGATCTCCATCAGCTGGCCATGGTGTGCCGCGCACGCGGTTCAACGCTGATCGTCGACAACACCACCGCGACCCCGCTGGGACAGCAACCGCTGTCGCTGGGCGCCGACCTCGTGGTGGCCAGCGCCACCAAGGCGCTGGCCGGACACCACGACGTGCTGGCCGGTTACGTCGCCGGCGGTCACCCGGAGATCATGCAGCGGTTGGAGCGCGAACGCCTGCTGTCCGGCCCCGTCCTGGGGGCGTTCGAGGCCTGGCTGGTGCTGCGCAGCCTCGGGAGTTTCGGGCTTCGTTTCGAGCGGCAGTGTCAGAATGCCGCAGCGGTCGCGCTGATGTTGCGCTCCCACCCGCGCGTGCAGTCGGTTCGCTATCCGGGGCTTGCAGAAGATCCGTCGCATCCGATCGCATCGACACAGATGCGGCGGTTCGGTGGCGTGGTCGCTTTTGAGTTGGCGAGCGCGGCGGCCGTACACGAACTGGTCGGCAGAAGCGGGTTGCTGGTCGCTGCGACGAGTTTCGGTGGGATCCATTCCTCGGTGGACCGTAGGGCCAGGTGGGGAGACTCGGTTCCAGACGGATTCGTACGGCTTTCGCTGGGTATCGAGGACACCGACGACCTGCTCAGCGACATCGAGCAAGCCCTCTCCGCATCAGGGCGGTAGCCTCTCTAGGTTGTGACTGCCCGCACCCGCGTCGCCGTTGTCTACGGCGGACGTAGTTCAGAACACGCGATCTCGTGTGTTTCGGCAGGCAGCATCCTGCGCAACCTGGACCCAGACCGCTTCGAGGTGGTCGCGGTGGGGATTTCGCCGCTGGGTTCCTGGGTGCTCGCCGACGGCCGGCCCGAAACGCTGGCCATCACCGACGGCACTCTGCCCCGGGTCGGCGAACCGTCGGGCACCGCGTTGTCGCTGGGCGATGGAGTCGGCGACCTGCTGGCCGCGGTCGACGTGGTTTTCCCGGTGCTTCACGGACCGTATGGGGAAGACGGCACCATTCAGGGCCTCCTGGAGCTCACCGGCGTTCCCTACGTCGGGGCGGGAGTTCTGGCCAGCGCGGTCGGCATGGACAAGGAGTTCACCAAGAAGCTGCTCGCCGCCGACGGACTGCCCATCGGTGAACATGTCGTACTCCGGCCGCGACAGGCAGCTCCCACACTGGATGATATTGAGCGACTTGGCTTCCCGATGTTCGTCAAGCCGTCGCGCGGTGGTTCCTCGATCGGTGTCAGCAGGGTGATGAGTGCCGACGAGTTGTCCGCGGCGATCGCGGAGGCCCGCCGCCACGACCCGAAGGTGATCATCGAAGCGGCCATCAACGGCCGCGAGCTGGAATGTGGCGTCCTCGAATTCCCCGACGGATCAATCGATGCCAGCACCATCGGCGAGATCAGGGTGGCGGGCGTGCGTGGCCGCGAGGACGGGTTCTACGACTTCGCGACCAAGTATCTCGACGACGCGGCCGAGCTGGACGTGCCCGCCAAGATTGATGACGATGTCGCAGATGAACTGCGCCACTTGGCAATCCGCGCCTTCAATGCTCTGGACTGTCAAGGTCTGGCCCGCGTGGACTTCTTCCTCACCGACGACGGACCGGTGGTCAACGAGATCAATACCATGCCCGGTTTCACCACCATCTCGATGTACCCGCGGATGTGGGCCGCCAGCGGAATCGACTATCCGACGCTGGTGGGCACCATGGTGGACACGGCGCTGGCCCGGGGCACCGGTCTGCGCTGAAGCCGACACCGCTCCCTCGCGTCGCGGGGAATTCGCCCACGTCGGCTTCGGCGCCCGGCTAGGCTTCGCCATGCTCACTCAGGGGGCGGAACCGACCTGGAGGACGCAGTATGGGGTTCATCACCGGCATAGTGATTGCCGTCGTCATCGCGTTGCTGGTCGTCACGGCGATCGTCATCTACAACGGTCTGGTCCGGGCTCGCAACGGCTACAAGAATGCCTTCGCCCAGATCGACGTTCAACTGCGCCGCCGATTCGACCTCATCCCCAACCTGATCGAGACGGCCAAGCAGTACATGGCCCACGAGCGGCAGACTCTGGAGGCCGTGGTGAACGCCCGCAACACCGCGATGGCCGGTCTGTCGGCCGCACAGGCCAAGCCGGGGGATCCCGCTGCGATGCAACAACTGTCGGCCGGACAGCAGGCGCTCGACGGCGCGCTGGGCCGGCTGATCGCGTTGGCCGAGAGTTATCCCGACCTCAAGGCCAACCAGACCATGATGCAACTGTCGGAGGAGTTGACGTCGACCGAGAACCGGGTGGCGTTCTCGCGGCAGGCCTACAACGACGCGGTGATGAACTACAACAACCGCCGCGAGACATTTCCGGGCAACATATTCGCGGGCATGTTCGGCTTCACCCAGGCTGCGCTGCTGGAGATCCCGCCGGATCGCCCCGAGATGCGGGATGCGCCGCGGGTCCAGTTCTGACGCGTGAACTTCTTCGACCACCAGCGAGCGGCCAAGGGCACCACGCTGAAGCTGGTGTTCCTGTTCGTCGTCGCCGTGGTGGCGATGGTGGCATCCATCGACGCCGTTGCGGCCCTGGTGATGATGTACAAGGGAGCCGACGTTTCGATGATCCTGGTCGTCGTCATCGGCGTCACGGCGGTCACCCTGCTGATCATCGCCGGCGGCATGATCACCAAGACAGTCGCGCTGCGTCAGGGCGGTTCCGCCGTTGCCACCTCGGTCGGCGCCATCCAGGTCGACCCGACCTCCACCGACCCCCAACTGCGCCGCCTGGTCAACGTTGTCGAGGAGATGTCATTGGCTTCCGGGGTCCCGGTGCCCCGCTTGTTCGTTCTTCCGCAGGATTCCGGAATCAACGCCTTCGCAGCCGGTTTCACTCCTGCCGACGCGGCGATCGCGGTGACGAGCGGGGCGTTGGCCCGGCTCAACCGAGACGAGCTGCAGGGCGTCATCGGACATGAGTTCAGCCACATCCTCAACGGCGACATG
>JAGQTW010000057.1 GCA_020438785.1 Mycobacterium sp.
TGCCGCGGTTGCGGGTGTCACCGGCGGTCCAGTACGTCAGGTACATCGTCGTACGGCGCCGTAGGTCGAAGGTTTCGACGTAGTCGGCGGCCGCGCGCAGCGGATCGGATGCCCGCAGCGTCGCCGCGGTCAGGGCCAGCAGTTCGCCCGCCCCGCCGGTGACCTGATTCAGGAGGCGCTCCACGGTGTCGAGTCGCTCGGCGCACCGATCGTCGGGGTAGGCCAGCAGCAGTGAGGCCGACTGCCATATCAATCGGTCCTGCAGCGTCTGCTTCGGGGCGCGGGTCAGCAGCTTCATCAGCGTGGCGCCTTCCCGTTGCCGTGCCCGCCGGGGAATATGCCGTCGGGTACACCGCGGCCGTCCCAGTTGAGCAGGTTCACTCGCGACGGGTGCTCGGCGTTGGCGGCCATCCCCTCGTCGGTCTGCCGTTGCCGCAGCGCATGGAACGTCTCCACCGCCACCGGCACCGGGCCGCCGCTGGCCTCACCGAACGGACCGGACTCGTACATGCCCGGCCCGCCGTCGAACGACAATGAGCAGGCGGATTCTTCGAGCTGCTTGCCTTCAGCGGCGTACGCGGTGGGAATCACGTACCGCTCTTCATATTTCGCCAGCGCCAACAAACGGTACATCTGATACATCTGCTCTTCGGTCATCCCGACCGCCTGCGGAATATGCGGCTGTGTTTCGCGGCCAAGATTGATATCGCGCATGTAGGACCGCATCGCGGCCAGCCGGCGCAACACCCCCTCCACCACCGTGGTGTCGCCGGCGGTGAACAACTCGGCCAGATACTGGATGGGAATGCGCAGCGCCTCCAGCGCTCCGAACAGGTTGCCGAGCTCCTCCCCGTCGTGACCGTCACGGCTGACGGCGTCGACCACCGGCGACAGCGGAGGGATGTACCACACCATCGGAACGGTCCGGAATTCCGGATGCAGCGGCAGCGCGACCTTGTAGGTGTTGATCAACGCGTACACGGGCGAGCGCTGCGCGGCCTCGATCCACTCATCGGAGATGCCCTCCGCGCGCGCCCCGGCGATGACCTCCGGATCGGTCGGGTCGAGCAGGATCTGCCGGTGCGCCTCATACAGATCCTTCTCGTCTACCACTGACGCGGCTTCGGTCACCCGGTCCACGTCGTAGAGCACCAGCCCCAGGTAGCGCAGCCGGCCCACGCACGTCTCGGAGCACACGGTGGGCAGGCCGACCTCGAGCCGCGGGTAGCACAGCGTGCACTTCTCGGCCTTGCCGGTCTTGTGGTTGAAATACACCTTCTTGTAGGGACATCCAGACACGCACATGCGCCAGCCGCGGCAGCGGTCCTGATCGACGAGCACTATGCCGTCCTCGGTGCGCTTGTACATCGCCCCGGACGGGCACGACGCCACGCACGACGGGTTCAGGCAGTGCTCGCAGATCCGCGGCAGGTAGAACATGAAGGTCTGTTCGAGCTCGAGGCGGACCTGTTCGCTGACTTTCTTCAGGATCGGGTCGCCGGGCACTATCTCGGGCGAGCCGGCCAGGTTGTCGTCCCAGTTCGCCGACCACGACACCTTCATCGGCTTGCCGCTGATCAGGCTGCGCGGCGGCGCGACGGGCATCTGTTCACCGAGCGGCGCGTTGATGAGGTTCTCGTAGTCGTAGGTCCACGGCTCGTAGTAGTCGTCGATACTGGGCAGCTTCGGGTTGGAGAAGATCCGCAGCAGCTTGTGCAGCCGGCCGCCGTCGCGCAGCCGCAGCCGCCCCTTTCGATCGCGTATCCAGCCGCCGCGCCAGCGCTCCTGATCTTCGTAGGTGCGCGGATAGCCTTGGCCGGGGCGGGTTTCGACGTTGTTGAACCACACGTACTCGGTGCCGGCCCGGTTGGTCCAGGCCTGCTTGCAGGTCACCGAGCAGGTGTGGCANNNCCGATGCACTTGTCGAGGTTCATCACCATCGCCATCTGTGCCATGACCTTCATCGTCTGCCTCGCTCATTCTTCACTCGGCGCATCAGTACTCAACCTTCTGGCTGCGACGGCGAACCACCGTCACCTCGTCGCGTTGGTTTCCGGTCGGGCCGAGATAGTTGAACGCGAATGTGTTCTGTGCGTAGCCACCGGCCAGGTGGCTGGGCTTGATCAGCAGCCTGGTCAGCGAATTATGGATGCCGCCGCGGTTTCCGGTCGTCTCCGACAGCGGCACGTCGATGGTGCGTTCCTGGGCGTGGTAGACGAAGACCACACCCTCGGGCATCCGGTGCGACACGATCGCGCGGCAGACCACCACGCCGTTGCGGTTGACCGCCTCGATCCAATCGTTGTCGCGCACTTCGATCTTGGCGGCGTCCGCCGGGCTCATCCACATCGTCGGGCCGCCGCGCGACAGCGACAGCATCAACAGGTTGTCCTGATACTCCGAGTGGATCGACCATTTCGAGTGCGGGGTCAGGTACCGCACGGTTAGCCCGATTCCGTCCTTCTGGTCACCGACCTCCGGCTCGCCGAACAACCGCGACATGTCCAACGGCGGCCGGTAAGTGGGCATCTGCTCCCCGAGTTCTTCGAGCCAGTCGTGGTCGACGTAGAAGTGCATCCGGCCGGTAAGCGTATGGAAAGGCTTGAGCTCCTCGATGTTCACGGTGAACGGCGCGTACCGGCGTCCACCGGTTTCGCTGCCCGACCACTCCGGGCTGGTGATCACCGGCACCGGGCGGGCCTGGGTGTCGGCGTAGGTGATGCGGCGTTCCTCGCTGCCCTCGGCCAGATGCACCAGGGGCCGCCCGGTGCGCTTCTCCAGTTCCCGGAAACCCTCGACGGCCAGACGACCGTTCGACGTGCCCGACAGTGCCAGGATCACGTCGGCCATCCGCTCGGCCGAGGTGATCGCCGGGCGGCCCTGTGCCGGGCCGGAATCCATCACGCCGAACTTGGCGGCCAGCTCCTCGACTTCCTGGGCCGGGTGGGTGGTGATGCCCTTGGTGGTGACACCCAGATTGTCGACCAGCGGCCCCAGCGTCGACCACTTCTCGGCGATGGCGGTGTAGTCGCGCTCCACCACCGCCAGCGGACCCATCGTCTTGCCCGGCTCCGGCACCTCTCCAGCGATCCGCCAATCATGTTGAGTACCCGAGGGGTACGCCATGGCGCCCGGGGTGTCGTGCTGGAGGGCACCGAGTACGACATCGGTGCGGGTGCCCAGGTGTTTGATGGCCAGCGTGCTGAACGCGCGGGCGATGGCGCCGAACGCCTCGTAATCCGAGCGGGTTTCCCACGGCGGGTCGATAGCGGGGCTGAACGCGTGGACGAAGGGATGCATGTCGGTGCTCGACAGGTCGGCCTTCTCGTACCAGGTGGCCGCGGGTAGCACCACATCCGAGAGCAATGTCGTGGACGTCATTCGGAAGTCGATCGACATCAACAAGTCGAGCTTGCCCTCCGGGACGTCGTCGGGCCACGTCACATCGTTGGGCCGCAGCGCCTCCGGGGTGAGCCCCGCCTGCACGTTCGAGGTGGTGCCCAGCAGATGGCGCAGGAAGTATTCGTTGCCCTTGCTCGACGAGCCGAGCAGATTCGCCCGCCACACGTTGAGCACCCGCGGCCAGTTCGCCGGATCGTCGGGATCGGTGACGGCGAGCTTGAGTTTCCCTGATGCCAACTGCTCGGCGACATACTCGGGGATCTCCCTGCCGGCGTTGCGCGCCTCGTCGGCGACGTCCAGGCTGGATCGGTCGAATTGCGGATAGAACGGCGTCCAGCCCATCGCCACCGCGGAGGCCAGCACATCCATGGTGTGTTTCCCGGTAAACCGGCCGCGGCCCAGTGGGCTGGCCAACGCGTCGGCGCGGTAGCCGTCGTAGCGCCACTGGTCGGTGTGGGCATACCAATAGGACGTGCCGGCCATCTGTCGCGGCGGCCGGGACCAGTCGGTGGCCATCGCCATGGTGGCCCACCCGGTGACTGGCCGGCATTTCTCCTGGCCGACGTAGTGTGCCCAGCCGCCGCCGTTGCGGCCCATCGACCCGGTCAGTAGCAGCAGCGCCAGCACGGCGCGGTAGGTGGCGTCGCCGTGGAACCATTGGCAGATCCCGGCGCCCATGATGATCATCGACCGGCCGCCGGATTCCTCGGCGTTGCGGGCGAACTCGTTGGCGATCCGGATCGCCTGCGCCGCAGACACTCCGGTGATCGGCTCCTGCCAGGCCGGGGTATACGGCTGACTGGCGTCGTCGTATCCGGTGGGCCAGTCGCCGGGCAGCCCGGGCCGGGCCACCCCGTATTGGGCCAGCATCAGGTCGAAAACGGTGCAGACCAGGTGCTCGCCCACCCGCCGCACGGGCACCCCTCGGGCGAGAGACTCGCCATGCCCGTCGACGGTGTCGAAGCGCGGCAGCTGGATCAGCGCGGTCTCGCCGTGTTCGCCATGCCGCGGTGCGACCGTGAGCGCCGGCGCCACGTCGCCGAGGTCCAGGTTCCACTTGCCGACGCCCTCGTCGCCGTAACGGAATCCCAGCGACCCGTGTGGCACGGCGACGCTGTCGGTGGCCCCGTCGAGCAGCACCGGCTTGAACGCGGCATTCTCGACCTCATGCCTGAGATCGGCTGCCGTGAGGTTCTTGCCCGGCACCAGGGCGCCGTCACGTTCCTCGAGCTTGACCAGGAACGGCAGGTCGGTGAAGCGGCGCACGTAATCGACGAAGAACGGGACACGCTGCTGCACCAAGCATTCCGAGAGGATCACGTGACCCATGGCCATCGCCAGCGCGCCGTCAGTGCCCGCCGCGCAGGGCATCCACTCGTCGGCGAACTTGGTGTTGTCGGCGTAGTCCGGACTGACGCTGACGACCTTGGTGCCCCGGTAGCGCACCTCGGCCATCCAGTGCGCATCCGGAGTGCGGGTCACCGGAACGTTGGAGCCCCACATCATCAGATACGACGCGTCCCACCAATCCCCGGACTCCGGCACATCGGTCTGATCACCGAACACCTGAGGCGAGGCCACGGGTAGGTCGGCATACCAGTCGTAGAACGACGTCATCGCGCCGCCGAGCAGTTCGACGAAGCGGGATCCGGCGGCGTGGCTGACCATCGACATTGCCGGGATCGGCGAGAAGCCGGCGACACGGTCCGGCCCATAGGTCCTGATGGTGTGAACGTGGGCGGCGGCGATCATCTCCGTCGCCTCGGACCACGTCACCCGCACCAGCCCGCCTTTGCCGCGGGCCCGCTGGTACCGGCGGCGGCGCTCGGGATCGGCCTGGATGTCGGCCCACGCCAACACCGGATCGCCCAGGCGCGCCTTGGCCTCCCGGTACATCTCGACCAGAACGCCGCGCGCGTACGGATATCGCACCCTCGTGGGCGAATAGGTGTACCAGGAAAACGCCGCGCCGCGCGGGCAGCCACGGGGCTCGTACTCTGGCCGGTCCGGGCCGACCGAGGGATAATCGGTCTCCTGGGTCTCCCAGGTGATGATGCCGTCCTTGACGTAGACCTTCCACGAGCACGACCCGGTGCAATTGACCCCATGGGTGGAGCGCACCACCTTGTCGTGGCTCCAGCGGTCGCGGTAGTACACGTCGCCCTGCCGGCCGCCGCGGCGGGTGACGGTCCGCAGATCGGCGGAGAACTCGCCGGGGGTGAAGAACCGCCCGCTACGTTCGAGCAGTTCCTCGATCGGCCCGCCGGTGCGCGGTGTCCTCGTCACGTCGCAACGCCCTTCGTTTGAGTGGCCGGTTCGTGTGCGTGCAGCCGAAACACGGTGTAGCCGAGAGCGACCAGCGCAGTGGCCACCAGAAGAAGCAGCCCGACCGTGTAGTTGTTGCCCACGGGGTCGTACGTCGCGCCCATCACCAGCGGCGGGAAGTAGCCGCCCAGCCCGCCCGCCGCGGCGACGATGCCGGTGATCGACCCCACGGACTGGGCCGGTGCGCGCCGGGCCACCCACGCGAACACGCCGCCGGTGCCAATGCCCAGGAAGATCGCCAGCGTGATGAATGTCGCCGCCGACCACACATCCGGCGGCGGCTGGAACACGGCGACGAACGCCATCACCGCCGTACCCGCGAACGACGCCAACACGACGTACTTGGGTGCGATCCGGTCGGCTAGCGCGCCGCCGACCGGCCGGGCCAATACGGCGGCCAACGCGAAACCGGCGGTGCGCGCGCCCGCATCAATCGCGGAGAACCCGTAGATCGTCTTGATGTAGGTGGGCAGGTAGTTGGCGAACGCCACGAATCCACCGAAGACCACCGCGTACAGGAACGCCATCTCCCAGGTCACCGGCAGCTTGGCCGCAGCAACCAGCTTCGGCATCACACGACCGGTGTTCGGGCTGAAACGGGGAGAGTTACGCATCACCAAAATGCACGCCACCGCAGTGAGCGCGAGCGCGACCGCGATGATGACGTGAGTAGTAAAGAGACCGAACCAGCGCACGAACCGCGGTGTGAAGAACGCAGACAACGCAGTGCCCACCATTCCCATGCCGAACACGCCCGTCGCAAAGCCGCGCCGCGACGCCTCGAACCAACTATTCGCGAACGGGATACCGACCGCGAAGATCGTTCCGGCGATGCCCAGGAAGAAACCGCACACCAGCAACAGCGGATAGGACCCGGCCGTTCCTGCCGCCCCAACCGCCAGCACCGGCACGATCGATGCGACGGACACGGCGATGAACATCGTCCGCCCACCGAACCGGTCGGTAAGCGACCCGATGACGATCCGGCCTAAGGACCCGACCAGAATCGGCGTCGCGACCAGCATGGAGGCCTCGGTACTGCTCAACGACAGGTCGCTGGCATAGGTGGTGGACAGCGGGCCGATCATGTTCCAGGCCCAGAAGTTGATTGCGGAGACCCAGGTGGCCAGCACCAGGTTCAAACTTCGCCGAGCGCCGGTGTCCGGCGTGGTCGCCGTGTTCACACCCACAAGAGAACCACCTCTCGGGCGTGAGGTGAACAGTTCAGCCAAAAAGACTGTGCCCCAACACCGTACGAAAGCGTTGTTGAACGTCGCGCGTCGCCTCTCACCGTGTTTCCGGCGCTGGTGGTGCCGTGACCCTCGTGAGCGGGCGCCGCGATCATCGGGCTCCGCTCATCATTCGCACGGTCATCTCTGGCCGGTTCGCTCCCAAGCACACCCTGAGGATGACTGACCCCCCGGCGGCACGATACCGGCGTTGGCCTTCACAAAAAGGGACCAACGTCCCTACCCGGCACACGATCGTGGGTTCCCTGAATCGCGTGTACGAAACGCCACGACCAAAGGGGTTCAGCAAGCACCTACAGGTGAATTAGTTTCGTGACAGTCGGGGACAAAACGCACTGGGAGGTTTTGGTCGACCAGCCCGTAGGTACGCCCACAAAGCCGGCCGAGTGCTGCGCTGCAGCACTAACCACGATCTTGGCGCTCGCCGTCAGCTGATCTAGTGGGAGAGCAGGCCGGTCTCAAGCCTCGGTGGTTTGCCTGCGCGCCAGGGCTGCGGCGTACTCGGCGTTGCCGGATCCTGCGAACGAGTTCCACAGTGCGGCTGATGTTGCGCTGATTCCGAGTAGATCGCTGAGCACTTTGGCCGGCAGCGTCGAGGCCATGTGCATCAACGCGGTGTTGCGGCCGTCGCGAACCGACACGCCCGCATCTCGGAGCCGGCGTGATAGAGCCAACGGATGCAATGGCTGACCCGGATCGCCTCCGGGGAATAGCCAGTCGTGAGCGTCCGAGTGACCGACCGCAGCTTTCCCACGCCTCCGAATGACGAGTTGTCGCAATAGGTCATCGAGGGGGCTCGGCAGGGCGACGGGCTCGGCCCCAAGGCGAAGCTGCACAAGCACCGATGTGTCAATCACGTCGTGAACCGTCAATCGCACGATGCGACTGGTGCTTTGACCGTAGAGCAGAACAAGAAGGCCGGCTACACGGTCAACGACGGCGACAGTGTCGGATTGCAGGAGGTTCCGGGCTACGGCCCAGCGGTGATCGTCATCGAGCAAATGACGGTCCTGCCTTACTTGAGGCGCGGGGATCGCTACCGGCGGCAGGTATCGTCGCTGAACGCACCACGCGACGAAACCTCGCGCTCGCAACGGCATTCGCCCGCCTTGTAGGCACCACTGGTCGACGTCGGGCTGCGTGCAGTCGCTCAGCTCCACGCCGCGGCCATGCAGCCACTGGAGCAACTTGACGATGCTTTTAACCTCGTCGCGGATACTGGCACTTTGACCCGGCGATGTCGGCTTCCTCGCCGAACGAAGCCCGGCGAAGATGTGACCACGTCACATAGCCTGTGAGCAGGCGCCGTTCGTTTGAATCGGCTACCTCGGGAAGCTTTGTGTGCAGCCACCGCTCCAAGGCATGAAGGTGTTCGTCGCGCACCGGCAAAACGCCGTGGGTGACGAGTGCGTGGCGCAGCCACCGCGCGCCTCGGGAAGGTGAAATCCTGGCGTGACGGTGACAAGGCGGGTCGGGACGGTCCGGCTGGGCGATCGCAAGGTTGCACTGGAGGACCTGCCCGGCACTTACAGCCTGGAACCCGTCAGCCCCG
>JAGQTW010000459.1 GCA_020438785.1 Mycobacterium sp.
ACTACGACGGCAAGTGGCACATCTCGCACGCCGACTTGCACGACTCCGCCACCGGCGGACCGCTGGCCACCAACGACGACAACGGGGTCGTCGACCCGGCCGCCGTGCAGCGGTATCTCGATGCCGACCCGCTGTCGGCATTCGGCTTCTCCGGGTGGGTCGGCCCCGAACCGCACGGCGCGGGCCTGGCCAACAGTGGATTCCGCCGCGACCCGTTGATCGCCGATCGGGTGGTCGCCTGGCTCATCGACCGCTACGCGCGCCGCCGCGCCGGCGATCCGGCCGCGGCCCGACCGTTCCTGTTGGTCGCGAGCTTCGTGAACCCGCACGACATCGTGCTGTTCCCGACGTGGGTCCGGCGCGGTCCGCTGAAACCATCGCGCGTCGATCCGCCGCCGGTGCCACCGGCACCGACCGCCGACGAGGATCTGCGGACCAAACCCGCCGCGCAGATCGCCTTCCGCGAGGCCTACTACTCCGGTTACGGCCCGGCAGCGGCCATCGAGCGGATCTATCGGCGCAACGCGCAGCGGTACCGCGACCTCTACTACCGGCTGCACGCCGAGGTCGACGCCCCGATCGACCGGGTGCGCCGCGCCGTGACGGACGGCGGTTCGGAGAACGCGGTGCTGGTCCGCACCGCCGACCACGGCGATCTGCTCGGCGCGCACGGCGGGCTGCACCAGAAGTGGTTCAACCTCTACGACGAGGCCACCCGGGTGCCGTTCGTGATCGCCCGGATCGGCGAGCACGCCACCGAGCCGCGGGTCGTGAGCACACCGACCTCGCACGTCGACCTGGTTCCGACCCTGCTCGGGGCCGCAGGTGTCGATGTTCCCGCGCTCGCCGCCACCCTGCGTGAGTCGTTTACCGAGGTGCACCCGCTGCCCGGCCGGGATCTGATGCCGGTGGTGGACGGCGCGCCGGCCGACGACCAGCGGGCCGTGTACCTGATGACCCGGGACAACATGCTCGACGGCGACACCGGTGCGTCGGGGCTGGCGCGGGCGTTGAAGCGGACGTCGAATCCGCCTGCGCCGCTGAGAATCCGGATCCCAGCGCATACCGCGTCCAATTTCGAGGGATTGGTGGTGCGGGCCGGTGAACAATTGTGGAAACTCGTCCGCACCTTCGACGATCCGTCGACCTGGACCGAACCCGGGGTGCGTAATCTCGCGGCGAACGGTCTGGGCGGTGAGACTTACCGAACCAACCCGCTCGACGACCAGTGGGAGCTCTACGACCTCACCGAGGATCCGATCGAAGCCGACAACCGCTGGACCGACCCAGATCTGGATGACCTGCGGCAGTATCTGGAGGTTCAACTGAAACAGGCTCGGGCCGAATCGATTCCGGAGCGGAACAATCCATGGCCGTACGTGCGCAGAGAGTCGCACGCTCGGCGGCGCAGGTTGTTCTTCGGCTAGCCGGGCTTCTTCTCACCCCAGTACGGGGTGGCCTTGACCGACGGCGTCGCCTTCATCGCGAAACTCTTCGTCGGATCCATCACCAGGGTCTGCGAGCTCGTCGTCGGCGTCACCTGACCGCCCGCCGTCGCCGAGGTGGCCGCGCCGGCCTGCCCGCCCGCGGCGCCCCCGATCACTGTCACTGCCGCTGCCGCGGCGACCCAACCCGCAAGTCGCGTCATCATCATCGTCGTCGTACCCCCTTCCATCTGCATCGGCGTTCGTGCAGTCAAGTTCACGATACCCCCCTGGGTATCAATCGGCCTGTGCGATTTGTCACCCAGACCGACTCCGTGGCGTGTGCTTACGAACCGACCAGGCGCAACGGCACCCGGCTGTGCCTGCGGATGATGTTGTTCAGCGTCCACTCCGGCGGGCCCGTGAGTTCGAGGCGACCGACGCGCGCGATCAGCGCCCGCAGGAATTCGGTTGTCTCCAGCCGCGCCAGCGCCTGTCCCGCGCATGCGTGCGCGCCCTGGCCGAAGCCGACGTGCCGCCCGGCGTCGCGCGTGATGTCGAAGACCTCCGGCCGTTCCCACTCCAACTCGTCACGGTTGGCCGAGGCATACATGATCAGCACCTGCGAGCCCGCCGGAACGCGGACCCCGGTGATCTCGGTGTCGCGCACCACCCGTCGGCCGAAGGCGCGGACCGGGGACTCGAACCGAACGATCTCGTTGATCGCGTTGGGGATTCGCTCGGGTTCCCGCCTCAGCAGGTCCCACTGCTCCGGATGGGTGGCGAACAGTGCCAACGCCGTGGACATCGCACTGATCGTGGTGTCCAGCGCGGGTCCGAGGTAGTCCACCAGCAGGGCCGGGCATTCGCCGCGTTCGATGGTCCCCTTGTCGGCGGCGGTCAACAGGTCATCGGCCATGCTGCCGGGAACAGCACTGCGGTGCCGAACCACCCGGCGGGCAAAGCGGAGCATCTGGACCGCGCGGGGAATACCGGCCACCATCCGGCGATTGCCGGGCCCCAGAATGTCGAAGGTCGCACCGGCCCATTCGATCAGGTGCTCGCGCTGATCGGCCGGCCAGCCGACCAGTTCGGGTATCACCGCCATCGGCAGCGCGGTCGCGAGGTCAACGCCGTCGACCTCACCCCGGCGAAGCGCCGCGTCGACCACCTCCACCGCACGATGCCGCACCTGGTCGTTGATCGCGCCGAGCGCCCGTGGAAGCATCCGGTGAGCCACGAGTTTGCGGCGGCGTTCATGCTCGGCGCCGTCACTGGCCAGGGTGGTCCCCCGGGACAGTCTGTTGCTCAGCGGGTTCAGGGCCACCCCGCCGGCGGACCGGAAGGTGGCATCGTCACGCATCGCCGCCTTGGACTCGGTATAGCGCGGCAGGGCGTACACCCGGTGCCGGGACAGCCACACCACCGGCCCCAACTCCCGCAGCCGCCGGTAGTGCGGATACGGATCGAGGATCGCCTCGGGGGTGTAGATGTTCATCTCATAGCTCGGCGCGGCGGGAGGAATGCCCATGCCCGACATCTTGACTGATTCAACCGTCGTATGTGACGATTTCGTCAGTCATATCGGAGGAGGCTCCACATGAGCGACGTCGTCGGCGCGCACAACGACCTGCACAGCGAGCACGGCGCGGTCCGCGGGGAGCACCCGGGCCGTTCCCGCAACCCGGTCATCAAGGTGGCCGACCTGGCCTGGCTCGAGTTCGAGAAGCCGGATCTGAGCGGGGCGGAGGCGTTCGCCCGGGCCTTCGGCTTCATCGTCACCCACCGCAGTGCCGACGAACTGCTGCTCCGGGGGACCGACACGGGCACATCCTGCGTGCTGGTCCGCCGCGGCGCGCAGAGCCGATTCTGCGGGGTGGCGTTCAAAGCGCAGGACGAGATCGACGTGCTGCGGCTGGCCGACCGCACCAACTCCCCCACCCGCGGGCTACCCGAGTCGCTCGGCGGGGTGAGCGTCGAACTCACCGATCCCAGCGGCACCCCGGTGAAGGTCGTCGCCGGCATGCACGACCTGCCCGAGCTGCCCGGCCAGCAGCCGCACCTGTTCAACTTCGGCCACGACCTGCGCCGCACGAACGGTACCCAGCGTCCGCCGCGGCAGCCGGCCGCGATCCAGCGGCTCGGGCACGTGGTGCTCCAGTCCACCCGGTACATCGAGGCGCTGAACTGGTACCTCGACCA
>JAGQTW010000058.1 GCA_020438785.1 Mycobacterium sp.
GCCCAGCGCCGGTTGCCGTCGCACAGCACGGCAATATGCCGCGGGAGCTGGGATTTGGAGCGCGCCAGCTCGTGGCGCAGCCGCATCTCGTAGAGCCGGTAAGCCGGTTCCTTGAGGCGAGGCGGAATGATCTCCACGAGAAATCAGACTACTGTGACCAAAAGCAGATCACGCCCCCGTGCGCGCAATGGAGGTGACATGACCGCAAGCGTCGACACCACCGATCCCCGCCGACCCGGCACTTCCGACGACCGCGACGCCGAGGACTTCCCGGAAGCCGTCGTCGACGCCGCCGTCGAGTTCCTCGGGAAACCCAGGGCGCGCGGCTGGATTCACGTCTACTCGGCGGTGATCGCGGCGATCGCCGGATCGGCCCTGGTGTCGGTGTCGTGGTCCCTGCAGGGCACCCGCGCCGGGCTGGCCACCCTGCTCTACACGTTCACGATCGTGGCGATGTTCGCCGTCAGCGGCACCTATCACCGGGTGAACTGGAAGTCCGAGACCGCGCGCAAGTGGATGAAGCGCGCCGACCACTCGATGATCTTCATCTTCATCGCCGGCAGCTACACGCCGTTCGCCCTGCTGGCGCTGCCCTCTCAGAAGGGCATGGTGCTGTTCTGGATCGTCTGGGGCGGCGCGCTGGCGGGCGTGCTGCTGAAGTGCTTCTGGCCGTCGGCGCCGCGCTGGGTGGGGGTGCCGCTCTACATCCTGCTGGGCTGGGTCGCCGCGTGGTTCATCGGTCCGATCATGGACGGCGCGGGTGTCGCCGCGGTCGTGCTGCTGATCGTCGGGGGCGCGCTGTACAGCGTCGGCGGCGTGCTCTACGCGCTGAAGTGGCCCAACCCGTGGCCGACGACGTTCGGGCACCACGAGTTCTTCCATGCCTGCACCGCGGTGGCGGCGATCTGCCACTACATCGCGATGTGGTTCGCGGTCTTCTGAGCACTCGACACCTCAGACCGTACTGATGTTCTCCGGGCCCCAGTAGGCCTTCATCGAGGCGATCTTCGCGTCGTCGCCGAACGTCATCACGCTGATGATGCTGATCCGCATGCCGTGGATGCTCAGCGCCCAGTAGAACGCCGCCTCGTTGCCCAGCACCCGCAGGGTCTCGACATCGGCTTGGCTGCTGGCGTTTTCGACCGCTGTGTAGAAGCTGCGGATGGCCTGGCGGCCGACGTGCACCTCGCCGCCGACGGGATCCTCGACCGTCGCGTCGGTCGCGTAGAGCGTCGCGATCCGGTCGGCGTCGCCCTTGGCGACGGAGTCGAGGTAGGCGTGGACGGTCTCGGTGATCTGCTCGGCGCTCGGCATGGGCCGAACGCTACACGGACGCACCCAGCGCCTCGGCGAGATCTTCGGCACTCGTGACCGGCAGGTCGCACACCCGGCCGCGGCAGACATAGGCCGCGTCGGCGCCGTGCACCCGGTCCCGGCCGGCCAGCAGCGGGGCCGAGTCCATCGGCCCGCCGACCACGACGGTGCCCCCGGGTGCCAGCCGGCGCGCGGCGGCCAGCAGCGGCGATTCGGCCCCGTCGCAGGCGACCGCCACCTGCAGCGGCCCCCGAACGGCGGCCTCGGCCACCGCGAGCCAATGCCCGGCCGACCTCGGCGCCTTGTCCAGCAGCGGCGAGTGCGCCAGCAGTGCCTCGGCCGCCGCCTCGCCGTACCGCGTCGCCCATTCGCCGTCGACCAGGTGCGCGATCGTCAGCAGCGCCTCGGCGATCAGCGCCGCCCCCGACGGGGTAGCGCCGTCCAACGGGTCGGCGGGACGGACCATCAACCGCTCGGCGTCGTCGGCGCTGTCGAACCAGCGGCCCGGCCGGTCCGGATCGGCGAAGTGCGCCTGCGCCAGACCGACGAGCTCGGCCGCGGTGGCCAGCCACGAGGCGTCGGAGGTCAGCTGGTACAGCGTGAGCAGGCCGGTGGCCAGCGCGGCATAGTCCTCCAGGATGGCGGCGCTGTCCCCGACCACCCCGCCGAGGCTGGCGCGGCGCAGGCGCCCACCCACGAAGTGCAGGTCGACGATCATCTCCGCGCAGCGCACCGCGGCGGCCAGGAGGACCGGATCATCAAGGGCGACACTGGCTTCCGCCAGCGCGGTGATCGCCAGCCCGTTCCACGCCGTCACAACCTTGTCGTCGCGGGCCGGCTGCACCCGGCTCGCGCGGGCGGCGAGCAGCGCGGCGCGCACCCGCTCGAAGCGTTCGGCGTCGTCCGGTTCGGCCGGCAACTGCAGCACCGAGGCGCCGTGCTCGAACGTGCCGCGCTCGGTGACCGCGAAAACCGTTGCCGCCCAATCGCCGTCGTCGGCCCCGAGCACCTCGCGCAGCTGCGCGGATGTCCACACGTAGGTCGACCCCTCCGAATCCGCGGCGTCGGCGTCCAGCGACGAGGTGAACATCTCGCCGTCGGCCAGGTCGTTGATCAGGAACGCCGCGGTCTGCGCCGCCACCCGGCGGGCCAGCGGGTCCCCGGTGCGCCGCACCCAGTGCGCGTACGCCCGTAGCAGCAGCGCGTTGTCGTACAGCATCTTCTCNNAAATGCGGCACCACCCAGTCGGCGTCCACGCTGTACCGCGCGAACCCGCCGGCCAGCTGGTCGTAGATGCCGCCGCGCGCCATCGCCGCACCGGTGCGCTCGACTGCGGCCAACGGCACCGGTGAACGGGTGCGCTCGTGGGTGCGCAGCAGCGCCTCGAGCAACGCAGACGGGGGGAACTTTGGCGCGGACCCGAACCCCCCGCGCCGGGTGTCCTCGTCGCCCAGGATGGCCGCCACCGCCCGGTCGCACAGACTCGGTTCGATCTCCGGGCCGCCGCCGGGCAGGCCGGCCGCCATCCGCCGCAACTCCCCCGCCACCTGGTCGGAGGCCTGCTCGACGTCGGCGCGCTGGAGGCGCCAGGTCTCGGCGACCGCGGCCAGCAGCTGCAGGAACTGCGCCTTCGGATAGTAGGTGCCGCAGAAGAACGGGCGGCCGTCCGGCGTCAGGAAGCAGGTCATCGGCCAGCCGCCCTGACCGGTCATCGCCACCGTGGCGTTCATGTACACCGCGTCGAGGTCGGGGCGCTCCTCCCGGTCGACCTTGATGCAGACGAAGTCGGCGTTCGCCGCGGCCGCGACCTCGGCGTCCTCGAACGACTCGTGCGCCATCACATGACACCAGTGGCAGGCGGCGTAGCCGATCGACAGCAGGATCGGCACGTCGCGGCGGGCGGCCTCGGCCAGCGCGTCGGCCGACCATTGCTGCCAATGCACCGGGTTGTCGGCATGCTGGCGCAGATACGGGCTGGTGGCACCCGCGAGGGCGTTAGCCCCCTGGCTCATGCGCGGGCTTCTCGGGGGCGTCCACCGGCGCGGCCGGGGCGCCGTCCGCGTCACCGGTCTGCGCGGTCTCCGCGGGTTCGGCGTCGGTGTCGAACGTCTTCGGCAGCTTCTTGAGGTGCCGGTTCATCGACCACACCAGGATGAACACCCCGATGAGCAGCAGCACGATCACCAGCAGGCCGACCGGGCTGGCCTTTCCGAAATCCGGTCCGGTGTTCTTCGGCGGTTCGGCGAACACCGACACCGTGGCCATCATCAGGTACGTCACTCGAAGATCTCGATTCCGGCGAACAAGTCGTCCTCAGGCAGTTGAGCGGGGACGCGGGAGCGCGCCAACTCGAACTCCTCGGTCGGCCACAACCGCTGTTGCCACTCTATGGGGGTGGCGAAGAAGAATCCGGTGGGGTCGATCTGGGTGGCGTGGGCCTTGAGCGCCTCGTCGCGCTGGGTGAAGTACTCGGAGCACGGCACCCGGGTGGTCACCCGCCCGGCGTGGACGTCGAACTCGGGATCCCAGTGCTCGAGCCACCGGGCGAACGGGCCCTCCTGCCCGTTTTTGGCGAACTCGTCCTGGAGCATCTGCATGCGCTCCCGCAGGAATCCGTGGTTGTAGTACAACTTGCTGACCGTCCACGGCGAGCCGGCGTCGGAATGCAGCCGGTAGTCGCCGGCGGCCTCGAAGGCGGCCACCGACACCTGGTGACACCGGATGTGGTCGGGGTGGGGGTAGCCGCCGTTCTCGTCGTAGGTGGTCATGACGTGCGGACGGAAGTCGCGGATGACCTTGACCAGTTCGGCGACCGGCTCCTCCAGTGGCACCAGCGCGAAACACCCGTCCGGAAGCGGCGGCGGCGGGTCGCCCTCGGGCAGGCCGGAGTCCTCGAAGCCCAGCCAGTGGTGTTCGACGCCGAGGATTTCGGCGGCCTTCGCCATCTCGTCGCGGCGGATGTCGGCGATGCGGCCGCGTACCTCGGGCAGGTCCATCGCGGGGTTGAGGATGTCGCCGCGCTCACCGCCGGTCAGGGTGACCACCAGCACCCGGTGGCCCTCGGCGGCGTAGCGGGCCAGCGTGGCCGCACCCTTGCTGGACTCGTCGTCAGGGTGGGCGTGCACGGCCATCAACCGCAGTTCGGTCACGTCTCCCTCTACTTGTCGGTGGTCAACTGGTGTGCCTTCGCGTACCACTGGAACAGTTGCAGCACGCCCTATAGTTCCTGTCCTAATGGTCCCATCAGGACACCGGGTACCCGCAATCCCGCCGGCGACGAGAGACGCACACCATCATGACCGAGCCACCCGCCCTGCCGCCGGAGTCCCGGTACGGCCGTCGCACGTCCGCGGCCACCCGGCGCCGGGTGGCGATCGCCCTGGGCGTGCTGGTCCTGGCCGCCGGTGTCGGCCTCGCGGTGCTGGGTTATCAGCGGTTCGCGGGCAGTGACGTCGAGGGCAGTATCGGCGCCTATCGGGTGCTCGACGACCAGACGGTGTCGGTCACGATCAGCGTGACCCGAAAGGACCCGTCGCGGCCGGCGTCGTGCATCGTGCGGGCCCGGTCGCGTGACGGGGCCGAGACCGGCAGGCGCGAGGTGCTGATCCCGCCGTCGGAATCCAAGACCGTGCAGGTAACCACTACGGTGGCGTCCTACAAGCGGCCGTTCGTCGGCGACATCTACGGCTGCGGGATGAACGTCCCGGACTACCTGGTCGGCTCGTGATCGGCGTCCGGGCGGCGAACAACGAACTGCGAAAACGTAAAGGTCCGCCGACGCCCCGGTGGTAGACTCGGTGCCACACGGTTCCTGCTGGGAGCCGTTTATTGCGTCTGTAGCGCGTTTACACGCGGCTCTGAGGTGGCAATACACGGGCACTGTCCCGCGCGTTCCCGGCAGTGACACACAAAAGACTGCCAAGCGAACATCGCGGAACCAACGAACGAGGAGCGCGACGAGATGACCGATACCCAGGTGACCTGGCTGACCCAGGAGTCCCACGACCGGTTGAAGGCCGAGCTCGACCAGCTGATCGCCAACCGGCCGATCATCGCCGCGGAGATCAACGATCGCCGCGAAGAGGGCGACCTGCGCGAGAACGGCGGCTACCACGCCGCCCGCGAGGAGCAGGGCCAGCAGGAGGCCCGCATCCGTCAGCTCCAGGAACTGCTCAACACCGCCAAGGTCGGCGAGGCGCCCAAGCAGTCCGGCGTGGCGCTGCCCGGCTCGGTGGTCAAGGTCTACTACGACGGCGACGAGTCCGACACCGAGACCTTCCTGATCGCCACCCGCCAGGAGAGCGTCAACAACGACAAGCTCGAGGTGTACTCGCCGAACTCGCCGCTGGGCTCCGCACTGCTGAACGCCAAGGAAGGCGAGACCCGGACCTACACCGTGCCCAGCGGCAGCGTCGTCAAGGTCACCCTGGTCAGCGCCGAGCCCTACCACTCCTGACCCCCGCGCCCCCGCCGGCGGGGGCTACAGTTCCCGCTCGTGGCGCGGATCGCCGAAGACCTCCTGCTGCTGCTGCTCGACAACGCGTCGGCACAGCCGGGACTCGACCGCGCCAAGCGCAAGCGCCTGCTGGCCGCCGCCGTGCTGCTGGACCTGGCCTACGCCTGCCGGGTTCGGCCCGCCCTGCCGCAGGAGCCGGTGCCCCCGGGACGGCTGGTCGCGCTGGCCGGTCCGCCCCCGCTGGACCCGGCGGTGCGCCCGGCGCTGGCCCTGCTCGAACAGGGACCCCTCACCCCGAAGGCCGCCATCGCCGCCTTGCGCAAGCGCGCCGAGGACGACGTGCTGGACCAACTGCTGCGGACCGGGCAGCTGCACCAGGTGGAGCTGTCCACCGGGCGGTTGCGCCGTAGGCGGGAGTACGCGTGGCCGATCAACAACCGGGCGCGGGCCGAAGGGGTGCGGGCCGCGGTGATGGCCGCGCTGTTCGATCGGCACCGGCCCGACCCGCCCACGGCCACCGTCATCGCCCTGCTGGCGAGCGTGAACGGCCTGGGTGCGGCGTTCAGTCTCAACGAGCGCGGCTGGCGGTGGGTGCACGACCGCGCCAACGAAATAGCAAGCGGCTGTTGGGTCGACGAGGCGGACCTCGCCGATGTCAACCTCGCGGTCACCACCGCCGCGGTGCGGGCGGCACTAGGCTAGCGCCTGCTCCAGGTCGCCGAGCAGGTCGGCGGCGTCCTCGATGCCGACCGACATCCGGACCAGATCGTCGGGCACCTCCAGCTGTGAGCCCGCCGTCGAGGCGTGGGTCATCGCGCCCGGATGCTCGATCAGCGACTCCACCCCGCCCAGCGATTCGGCGAGGATGAAAACCTCTGTGCGCGAACACAGGTCGCGGGCGGCCTGCGCGCCGCCGCGCATCCGAACGGAGATCATGCCGCCGAATCCGCGCATCTGCCGGGCGGCGACGTCGTGGCCGGGATGGCTCGGCAGGCCCGGGTAGAGCACCTGGCTGACTGCGGCGTGGTCGGCCAGGAACGCGGCGAGGACGGCGGCGTTCTCGCAGTGCCGCTGCATCCGCAGCTCGAGCGTCTTGAGGCCGCGCATGGTCAGGTAGGCGTCGAACGGGCCGGGGACCGCACCCGCGCCGTTCTGCAGGAAACCGAACCGGGCGTCGAGTTCCTCGTCATCGGTCACCAGCGCGCCGCCGACCACGTCGGAGTGCCCACCGATGTACTTGGTCGTCGAGTGCAAAACGATGTCGGCGCCCAGCGTCAGCGGCTGCTGCAGCGCAGGCGAGGCGAAGGTGTTGTCCACCAACACCTTTACCCCCGAGGCGCCGGCAACCTCGACGATGGCCGGGATGTCCGCGATCGACAGCAGCGGGTTGGTCGGCGTCTCGACCCAGATCAGCCGGGTCTGGCCGGTGATCGCCGCCCGGACCGCGTCGAGGTCGGCCAGCGGCACCGGGGTGTGGTGCACACCCCACTCCCGGAAGACCTTGTCGATGAGCCGGAAGGTGCCGCCGTAGGCGTCGTCGGGGATGACGACGTGGTCGCCGGGGCGCAGCACCGCGCGCAGCGCGCAGTCGGAGGCCGCCATTCCCGATGAGAAGGCCCGCCCGTATGTTCCGGCCTCGACAGCGGCGAGCACCGCCTCCAGTGCGGAACGGGTCGGATTGCCGGTGCGCGCGTACTCGAAGCCGCCGCGCAGACCACCGACCCCGTCCTGCTTGAAGGTGCTGCTGGCGTAGATCGGGGCGTTGACCGCCCCGGTTCCGGGGTCGGGGCGGTAACCGGCGTGGATCGCCTTGGTCGCGAACCCCTGCCAGCGGTGGGAATCGGCTGCACTGCGCTGCTCACTCATCGCATCCGAGCCTAACGGTGCCGCCCGGCGCGCAGAACTAGGCGGTCGGCAGGCAGACCGTCGTCATGATCTTGTCGGCCAGCGTCTGCCGCTTGGCATCCCACAGGGGGAACAGGTAGCCGATGTAGCAGATGACCGCGTCGACGATGTGGGCCAGCTGCCGGACGATCGACAGCCCGAAACCGATCGGCTCACCGGTCCGCTCGCTGACCACCTTGAACTTCAGCGCCGCCTTGCCGATGCTCGAGCCCGTGATGCCCTGGCGGGCGCCGTAGTTCCACAGCGCGAACGCCAGCGCGGCCAGCCCGAAGAGGAAGGACAGCGCCAAGCCCAGCGTCGAGGGCTGTGCGGTGCAGTACACGCCCTGACCGCCGTTGTAGCCGCGGGTGCTGCAGTTACCCTCACCGAAGAGGAACAGCATGCCCTGGCCGAGGCCGGTGAGCAGGAGCACCGGAATAGTGTCGATGATCCAGGCGCCGACCCGCCGGATCCACGGCGTGTAGGCGTTCTGCGGCAGCGCCGGCACCGCATTCGTCTCGGCGGGCGGCGGCGTGAAAGTGCCGGGCGGCGCCGGGTAGCCCGGCAGGGACGGCTTGCTGCCGGGCGGCGGCGGCGGGTAACCCGATGCCGACGGGTAGTCGCCGGGCGGGATCGGAACCTCGCCGGGCGGCGGGGTCGGTTCGGTCACCGGGGGAATCCTCTCGTGCGGGGCGCTCGGGAGTCAGGCGCTACAGCGGCAGGCAGACCGTGGTCATGATCTTGTCCGCCAGGGTCTGTCGCTTGGCGTCCCACAGCGGGAACAGGTAGCCGATGTAGCAGATGATGGCGTCCACCACGTGGGCTAGCTGCCGAACGATCGATAGGCCGAAACCGATTGGCTGGCCGGTCTTTTCGCTGACCACCTTGAACTTCATGATCGACTTGCCGATGCTCGAGCCGGTGGTGCCCTGTCGGTATCCGTAGTTCCACAGCAGGTAGCCCAGGCCGATGAGCAGGCAGAGGTTGAAGGCGACGAGCCCCAGGGTGGAGTTGCCGGTGGCGCAGAACTCGCCGAGGTTGTACTCCGAGGAGTCGGTCACGCACGCCGTCTCCTGCGTCGCCATTTCGATGCCGTAGCCGATACCGACCAGCACCAGGTAGGGCAGGTAGTCGATCAGCCACGCGACCGCGCGGGTGACCCACGGCGTGTAGGCCTCCTGCGGCAGCTGCGGAACGGCCTGGCCCGGCGCCTGGGCATAGCCGGGCGGCGGCCCGTATCCCGCTGGCGGCGGTGGTGGGTAACCCGCGGGCGGCGGTGGATAACCCCCGGCCGGCGGGGGTGGGTAGCCGCCGGGGGGCGGTGGCGGCGGGTAGCCGCCGGGGGGCGGGACAGGTTGGCCGCCCGGAGGCGGTTGTGGAGTGTTTCCCGACGGGGGGCCTGGCGGTTGTTCGGTCATCATGCCTTCCACTGCAGACGCATTGGCGAAAGCGAAGCGGCACTCACCCTATCGTCGGCGCGGCGCCTCGGACAGGAATCCGAGCAGATCGTGGCGCGTGATCACCCCGACCGGCTTGCCCTCCTCCACCACCATCACGGCGTCCCAGTCGCGCAGCGCCTTCGCCGCCGCACTGACCAGTTCACCGGCGCCGATCAGCGGCAGCGGCGGGCTCATGTGCAGCGAGACCGCGTCGGCGAGCTTGGCGCGGCCCTCGAAGACCGCCGACAGCAGTTCGCGTTCCGAGACGCTTCCGGCCACCTCGCCGGCCATCACCGGCGGCTCGGCGCCGACGACCGGCATCTGCGACACCC
>JAGQTW010000059.1 GCA_020438785.1 Mycobacterium sp.
ACCGGCAAGCCCAAGGGCATCGTGCGGGACAACGGCGGGCACGCCGTCGCGCTGCTGTGGAGCATGCGCAACATCTACGACATCGACCCCGGCGATGTGTTCTGGGCCGCCTCCGATGTGGGCTGGGTCGTCGGACACTCCTACATCGTCTACGGCCCGCTGCTGGCCGGCGCCACGACGGTGCTCTACGAGGGAAAGCCCATCGGCACACCGGATCCCGGCGCATTCTGGCGGGTGGCCTCCGACTACGGCGTGAAGGCGTTGTTCACCGCACCGACCGCGATCCGCGCGATCCGCAAGGAGGACCCGGACGGCTCGCACATCTCCCGCTACGACCTGTCGTCGCTGAAGTATCTGTTCCAGGCCGGCGAGCGGCTTGACCCCGACACCTACGCGTGGGCGTCCGAAAAACTCGGCATCCCCGTCGTCGACCATTGGTGGCAGACCGAGACCGGTTGGGCCATCGCCGCCAATCCCGTTGGTGTCGAACAACTCCCGCTCAAGGCCGGCTCACCCACCGTGCCGATGCCGGGCTACGACGTGCAGATCCTGCACGTCGACGGCACCAAGTGCGCGCCCGGCGAGGAGGGCGCGATCTGCATCGGCCTGCCACTGCCCCCCGGGACGCTCCCGACGCTGTGGGGCGACGACGCCCGGTTCGAGGCGTCGTACCTGTGCGAGCATCCCGGTTATTACCTCACCGGCGACGGCGGGTACATCGATTCCGATGGCTATCTGTTCGTGATGGGCCGCATCGACGACGTGATCAACGTTGCGGGACATCGACTTTCGACCGGATCCATCGAGGCGGTGCTGGCGGCCCATCCCGCGGTGGCGGAGTGCGCGGTGATCGGGGTGGCCGACGAGATCAAGGGACAGGTGCCGCGCGGCTTCGTGGTGCTGAAGGCGGGTGCATCCGCCGACGGTCTGGCCGACGAACTGGTGGCGGCGGTGCGCGACGAGATCGGCGCGGTGGCCTGCTTCCGGCTGGTGGACGTGGTGCCCGCGCTGCCGAAGACCCGGTCCGGCAAGATCCTGCGCAAGACGATGCGGGGCATCGCGCACGGCAAGGACGAGCCGCTGCCATCGACCATCGAGGACCCGGCCGTGCTGGACTCGCTGCGGCCGATCCTGCGGAGTTAGTCGGCTACGCGGGGGGTGTCGGCCCGGCGAGCGCCGAGGCGGCTTTCCACAGCCGCCCCGTTATCCACGGGGCACGTTCGGCGGGTCGATCTTGCGGGCAAGTCGACATATCATCCGAACATGGGTTCGATTAACGCCTCGACGGCCTCGACGCCGCGCTCGAGGCGCTGGCCGCCGTCGACTCGGATGTCCCCGACCCGGTACGCCGCTACCGGGTGCTCGAGCGGCTGGAAACCGCGCAACGGCGCCTCATAGCGGTGTCGCACGACCACATCGCCCGCCTGGGGCATGTGGGGGGTGCCCGCCTGTACCCGTCGCCCTGGCCGATGTCCTACGGATCAGTCGCGCCGAAGCTCGCCGCCGCGTCCGCGACGCCGAGCAGTTGACACCGCGGACCAGCCGGACCGGTGAGGTGCTGCCTCCGCTGCTGCCGGCCTCCGCCGAAGCGTGGGACGCCGGCCGGCTCGACGCCGAACACCTCAGGGTGATCCAGAAGTTCATCCGCGACCTGCCCGGCCACATCACGCCGGACGAGATCGCGAACGCCGAACGTGCGCTGGCCGGGCACGCCGAGAATCTGCGGCCGGATCAGCTGGAGAAGGTCGCCGACCGGTTGGCCCTCACCCTCAACCCGGACGGGCGGTTCTCCGACGAGGATCGCGCCCGCAAGCGCGGATTCGCCTGGTCCGGTGGTCAACGGCCCGACGGCATGAGTACCGGCAAGCTGGTCGCCACGCCCGAGTTGCGGTCCATGATCGACGCCTGGCTGGCGAAGTTCGCGGCACCGGGGATGTGCAACCGCGACGATGAAAGCCCCTGCCTGAAGGGTGATCCCACCGACGAGACCGCCGAACGTGACTTCCGAACGCCCGGGCAGCGTCAACACGACGGCTTGTTGGCGCTGGTGCGTTCCCAGCCCGGCAACCCCGAGTTGGGCACCCACCGCGGCCTGCCCGTCACGGTCGTCGCCACCGTTCAACAACTCCAGGAGCGGACCGGGCACGCCGTCACCGCGGGCGGCATCCTGCTGCCCATCGCGGATCTGATCCGGATGGCCGGCCACGCCTACCACTACCTGAGCCTGTTCGACGGCGTCGATGGCCGCCCTCTCTACCTCGGCCGCGCCAAGCGCATCGCCACAGCGGATCAGCGAATCATGTTGCATGCCGGGGCAGCCATATGGGCTGGACCTGCCGGGTGTGTGATGCCACGTTTTATTGGCCACCGACCGACCAGGGGTGTTCTGTGCTGGCCGGGCGCGGCTGCGGTGCGGTGATCGTTATCAGACAGAGGACTTTCGTCGCTCAGTTCTAGGACCCACGCAACTTACGTTGATCGCCTGATCGCGCATATCTTCCAGCTATGGGGCGGGATGGTCGGTGCTGTTCGACCCCAGTGATCCTCGCCGCGCTGGTGGCCTCCATCCTCTCCGTGGCCCCGGTGGCATCAGCCGACCCCAGTCCGGCGCCGTCCGCCCCCTGCTACAACGGCGTTACCCCGTGGAATCCCTACATGAACAACTGCGGCATTCCGAACCGCCCGCCCCACATCCGGGGCGCCGCACCGGACCAGACTGCGCTTATCAACTGCAGTGCCGGCAGCCGAGCGGCAAGAGCGTTGTGTTTGTCGCAGTACGTCAACGGGCCGTAACCGGTGATCACTGGCCCTATGACAGAGGGTACGGCGACGCCTATCGCCATCTCGCTAGCGCACCATCTACACATCATTCCAAGGACCGCGGCTGCACCGCGCCGGGCTGCACGGCACCCGGCCATCTGTGCGAGGTTCACCACGTCGAGGACTGGGCCGGGGGCGGTCTGATCAACATCGACACACTGACCTTCGCCTGCGCGCCGCACCACAAGCTGCTCGACCAGGGCTGGACCACCCGAAAGCTGCCCACCGGCGACACCCAGTGGATCCCACCACCACAGCTGCCCCTGCTGTCCGCCGGCACCAACGACTTTCACCATCCGGAGAAACTCATCGGCGACCAGGGTGACGAAGCCGCCTGAGCGGAATGCACACTTCTCCAGTGACCATCACCGTCGGCGAGCTCCAGGTTGTCGATACCGCGGACGCCTGGAGGCGGGCCGGATTCGACGTCGACTCCGAAGCGGTCTGCCGCGTCGGCGGCGTCGGCATCCGCCTCCTCGGACACGGCCAGGGAACCGGAATCGCGTCATGGGCCTTGCGCGGCCTTCCGGGCGGTTGGGCAGGCGAGCTCGACGGCATCCCGACCGCGGCATGGCACGACGACCCCGCCACGCCGGGCGCGCACCCCAACGGCGTCATCGCAATCGACCACGTCGTGCTGCTGTCACCCGACCTCGGTCGGACGGTGGAGTCGCTGGCGGCTGTCGGGGTGCAGCCGCGCCGGGAACGCGACGGCGAGCTCGGCGGACGGCCGATCCGCCAGGTGTTCTTCCGCCTCGGAGA
>JAGQTW010000460.1 GCA_020438785.1 Mycobacterium sp.
TCGAGGTGGTCGACCTGCGCTCGCTGAATCCACTGGACTTCGACACCGTCACGGCCTCGATCGCCAAGACCGGCCGCGCGGTCGTGATGCACGAGGGCCCACGCACGCTGGGCTTCGGCGCCGAACTGGCGGCCCGGATCTCCGAAGAGCTCTTCTACGATCTGGAGGCACCTGTGCTGCGCGCGACCGGATTCGACACCCCCTACCCGCCGGCCCGACTCGAGAAGTTGTGGCTACCGGGCGTCGACCGGCTGCTGGACTGCATCGAGAAGACGCTGCGACGGCCATGAGCACCGACGACGGCAGCCGCGACTTCCTGGTACCCGACCTCGGCGAGGGGCTGCAGGACGCCACGATCACCGGTTGGGCCGTCGCCGTCGGCGACGAGGTGACCCTCAACCAGACGTTGTGCACCGTCGAGACCAACAAGGCGGAGGTCGAGATTCCCAGCCCCTACGCCGGACGCGTGGTCGCGCTCGGTGGAACCGAAGGCGAAACCCTGCCGGTGGGAACGTTGCTGGTGCGCATCGCCACCGGCGTCCCCGCAGCCACCAACGGTTCCTCGCCGAACCGGAAGCCGGTGCTGGTCGGCTACGGAACCGACGAGGCCATGGACGTCAGCCGCCGTCGGCCACGGGCCGCGCCCAAGGTTCGCAAGCTCGCCGCCGACCTCGCGGTCGACCTGAGGGCCGTACGGCCCGCCTCGGATCAGGGCATCATTACCGGCGCCGAGGTGCGGGCGGCCGCCGGCATCCAGCCGGAAGCCGTTCCGGTGCAAGGTGTTCGGGCCCGAATGGCCGCCCAGATGGTGTTGTCGCGCAGCAAGATCCCGGACGCCCACGCCAGCGTGCAGGTGGACTGCACGGCGCTGCTGCGGCTTCGGGACCGGTTCGGTGTCACCCCGTTCGTCCTGACGTTGCGGCTCGTGGTGCTCAGCCTGCGCCGGCACCCCATGCTGAACGCCTCTTGGGAGGAGTCCGAGGACGGACCGCGAATCCGGATTCACCCCGGCATCCGACTGGGTTTCGCCGTGGCCACCGAACGGGGCCTCGTCGTCCCGGTGATCGACCACGCGCAACTGCGCACCACGCGGGAGTTGTCGACTAGCGTCGACGACCTCGTTGAAGGGGCCAGAGCGGGCATGCTGGCACCGGCGCAACTCGGCAACTCGACCTTCACGGTGTCCAATTTCGGCGCCCTGGGACTGGACGAGGGTGTGCCGGTGATCAACTACCCCGAGGCCGCCATTCTGGGCATGGGGTCGCTCAAACCCCGGGCCGTGGTGCTCGACGACGCCGTGGTCGCCCGCCCCACCATGACCCTCACCTGCGCCTTCGACCACCGGATCGCCGACGGCGCGCAGGTGGCTGCTTTCCTCACCGACCTGCGTGGGCTCATCGAGTCGCCGGAGACGGCGCTGCTCGACCTGTAGGCCGTCGTGCGGGTGCGGGCTTGTCGGTGGCCGCGTCTATACTCGAACACATGTTCGAAGAATTGATCGACGTCGGTCCGCCGACCGACGAGCGTGCTCTGATCGAGCGGATCGCGGCATTGGAGCGGTTGAAGGCGGCCGCAGCCGCGGGTCAGGCGCGGTTGACCGCGGCACTCGACACCGCGCGCCGCTCCGCCGAGGCCGCGGCCGGTGTCCCGGCAGAACGGCGTGGACGTGGGGTGGCGGCGGAGGTTGCCCTGGCCCGGCGCGATTCACCGGTACGCGGTGGCAGACACCTCGGCTTCGCCAAGGCCTTGGTGCACGAAATGCCGCACACGCTGGCTGCCCTCGAAGCGGGTGCGCTCTCGGAATGGCGGGCGACAATCCTGGTGCGGGAGTCGGCCTGTCTGGACGCCGAGGACAGGCGTCGGCTGGACGAGGAAATGTGCCGCGGTACCAGCGGATTGGACGGCCTCGGTGACGCCGAGCTGGCCGCGGCGGCCAAGGCCATCGCCTACCGGCTGGATCCGCATGCGGTGGTGGACCGCGCCGCTAAGGCGGAGAACGACCGAGTGGTCACCATCCGCCCGGCGCCGGACACCATGACCTATGTGACCGCGCTTCTGCCGGTGGCTCAGGGTGTATCTGTCTACGCCGCGCTCAAACGGGAGGCCGACGTCTGCTTCGACGGCCGCTCACGCGGTCAGGTGATGGCCGATACGCTGGTTGAACGGGTCACCGGACAGCCGGCGGGCCAGGCGGTGCCCGTCGCGGTGAATGTCGTGATCTCCGATCAGGCGCTCCTCGGCGCCGAGAACGGCTCGGCGGTAATCGCCGGGTATGGCCCGGTACCGTCCGCCGTCGCGCAGAAGCTCATCACCGACGCGGTGGCCGACCGGCGCTCGCGTGCCACGCTCCGGCGGCTGTACGCCAATCCGGCAAACGGGGCGCTGGTGGCGCTCGAGTCGCGGTCGCGGCTCTTTCCCAAGGGGCTCAACGATTTCGTCGGCTTACGCGATCAGCGTTGCCGGACCCCCTATTGCGATGCGCCGATCCGGCACCGGGACCATGCACAACCCCATCGCAACGGCGGGCCCACCAGCGCAGCCAACGGCCTCGGCCTCTGCGCGGCATGCAATTACGCCAAGGAGTCGTCGCGCTGGGTGGTCACCGCGGACTACGACCGAAGTGGCAGGCACACAGCGGAATTCACCACACCGACTGGCGCGCATTACCGCTCGGTCGCGCCGCCGATGCCCGGAACGCCCCGGACCGTATTGGGGCCGGTGGAGGTTTGGCTGAATTCGGAGCTGCTGCGGACGTTCGCCGCCTGAGGTCAGCGCTGGCGTGCGGCCGCCAGTCGCGCCTTGAACTCCGGCGACTCGATGGACTCCGCCTGTGGGCCCAACTCGATGTTCTTGGCCGCCTCGTGGTGATCGGTGTCGACGAAGCCCGGGATCGCGGTGGCGCGCATCGACGCCTTGGTGGCCAGCACCACGTCCCGCGGCGCCGCCGCGGGACCGGCCGCCAGCTCCAGGGCCGCGGCCACCGGATCCTCGGCCACCTTGAGCACCAGGCCGTACGCCGCGGCGGCGTCGGCGTCGAAGCTCATCCCGAACAACAGCGCCGCCCGGGCTACCTCGGGACCCACCGCACGCTGCAACATCCAGGTGGCCCCGCCACCGGGATGGATCCCGAGCTTCTGAAAGCGTGGATCGAACAACGCATGCGGTCCGGCGATTCGCACATCGGCGGCCAGGGCCAGGTTCAGGCCAGCACCCACGGCGGCGCCGTTGACCGCGGCGATCGTCGGCAGTGTGCAGCGGCCGACCGCCATGAATCCCGCATAGATCCGTTCGAGGCCGTCCCGCGCCGCGGCGCCCAGAGCGGACAGGTCGGCGCCGGCGCAGAACGCTTTGCCCGCCCCGGTGACGACGACGGCGTTGACCTCGGGATCGGACTCGGCATCCCTCACTGCGTCGCGCAGCTGCTCGGACATCTCCGCGGTGACGGCGTTGCGCCGGTCGGGGTCGTTGACGGTGATCAGCGCGACCCGGTCGCGGACGTCGTAGAGAACCAAAGCTGCCATGGGAGATCAGGCTAGCCGGTGGGTGCCGGCGTGATCTGTGCGCCGCTCGGCCACCGACCGTTGGCCGAACGGCGGGAGAATTTTTCGCCATTCCGCCCGAAATTGACGGCGGCGAATATTCAATGTCCGAGGGGGGTGACAGGTGGCCGAGGTTCGGCCCCCGTTCCGAAAGGAATATCCGAATGGCCACGATTGACGCCGAGCCCTTCCCGCTGGACTTCGAGGTCGACAGCACCGCCCTCGTCATCATCGACATGCAGCGTGACTTCGTGCTACCCGGTGGTTTCGGCGAGGCGCTGGGCAACGACACCTCACTGCTGCTGGCGGCGGTCGAGCCGATCCAGCGGGTGCTTCAGCGGGCCCGCGAGATCGGGATGTTCGTAGTGCACACCAGGGAAGGCCACCGTCCGGATCTGACCGACTGCCCGGCGGCGAAGCTGACCCGCGGCGGCAAGACCTTCATCGGCGAGGACGGGCCGATGGGCCGCATCCTGGTCCGCGGCGAGCAGGGCCACGACATCATCCACCAGCTCTACCCGATCGAGGGCGAACCGGTGATCGACAAGCCGGGCAAGG
>JAGQTW010000060.1 GCA_020438785.1 Mycobacterium sp.
GCTGCGTCTCCTGCTCGCTATCAAGCATCATGCCGCTGGTTCTGGGGTTTCGGGCAGCGGCGGCGGGCCGGGTGCGACACGCTCATGTTTGATCGGTCAGACTGTTCCGTTCTGGAACACCCCTCTAGCGACAACTCCGTCGTCTCGCCGCCACCGGAGAACCTGTTCCTGAACTCGCCAAAGCGTTCGGCATCAGCCGAGCGACGGCGTACCGGTATCTCTCCGCACCTGCGGACAGCCAAGTCTTGGAGTCGAGGCATCCATAAATGGCTCCCGTCCGACCCTGCGGGTCGGTTGGGTCCGATTTTCCCTTCGATGGTGGCCCCGTGATCGTCGGCCAGGAGTGGGGGCACTTTGCGACAGACAGACGGTTTAGTCGCCGCTGGGATACAGAAACTCCATCTCTTCCAGGTACTGCGAACGTTTGATGTCATCGACGATCATCTGCGCCTGGATGCGCAATGTGTTGATGGTCTTCTCGTCGGGCTCCTGCCCAGGATTGTCGCTGCGCCATCGTTCGATCATCATCTGAAACTGACGGTCATTTAGCCACGTCATGATGTTCTCCTTACGACGGTTGCGGGGCACCCCTTGGGGCAAGGCGCGGCGAGACGCCACCTGCGCGCAAGTATTGCCAACCTCACCGACAACTGATGCAGTGACGCAATTACGTCATTGCATCCTTACGTCGGCGCTGGAGATCGCGATCCGATGTTCGGGCCAGGTAACACGCCCCACATCCATTAGCTAGGGGTTGTGGCCGTCGTCGCCATGGTCGCGGGCCATCGCGGTGAATACTGGTGCGAGGTATTCGTGATAGGGCTCGCGGTGATCCAGGTCGGGCATCGACATCGCACACCGCTGAATCCAGGCGGTCCGCTCGACTCTGCCGCCGCAATAGAGGAATCTCCCCGACTTCTCGGCCAGACTGTCCATGAAGGCCCTGGTCGCGCGCCCGTTGACCTCCCGAAACGGGTGGGCATAGTTCAGCCAGCCAAAGACTTTCGCGCACTGCGTCCCGAACTCGGCATCGTCGCTGAGATCAGTCCAGTCGGTCTCGGCGACAAGTTCGCCGGCCCTCCCTAGACAGTCCTCGATGGCGCTCACTGGCGCGAAATCGCTGACGCCCTTGGAGATTCCGACCTCGCGGTACTGACCGGCCCAGTGGTAAACGTCTTGGGCCAGCCAATGGTGCATCGCACGCAGGTAAGCGCCGTCGTGTGTCGCCGGAAAGGCAACACCGTCTACCTCTCCCCTGTCCGCCTCGGCCATTCGGACGCTGACGTAGAACTCCTCGGCCGCGCTCAATTCGTCCTGGTCACGGATACCGAGGTGGTTGATCAGTACCGCCGTGCCGGGATAGAAGTAGTCGGACCAGGTGCGAGGGGTCATCAGCTGGGCCGGGGCTTTTCCCGTCGGACGGTACCGGGCGTCCAATTCGGCGATTGCCGCTGTGGCGCTCATCGCGCCCGAGGCGATCTGGACAACCCGGTCTACGTTCTCAACGCTGGGTTCAAGTCCCCCCTCGGACACAGAACTGACTCAACCATTATCCCAGCTAGACGGCAGTTTTTCTGCGCTTGCGGCGACGGTCAGCCGGTGCCTTGGACACGCTTTGGACACTAACCGCAATCCTGGCGTCGAGGCTGACGGCCACCGCATCGAGGTCACTGTCGAACAGATCCGCATAGATCCTCAACGTCACGCTCGGATCTTTGTGGCCGAGCATCCGCGACACCGCTAGGACATTCGCACCCGAACTGACCGCGAGACTGGCGCATGTGTGCCGCAGATCGTGCGGCGTGATCGTCTGCGCTTGCGCGCGCTCGACAGCGCGATTGAACCACCCCGTTGAGTCATAGCTCGGGCGCTTCAGGTACCCGCCGCCCCGCCCTGGAAACAGAAGATCGTCGGGCGACCGGCCCTCGCACCGTAACGCCAACCGAGAGAGCACCGACGCCGCCACCGGGACGGTGCGATTCTCCTTGCCCTTCGTCTGCCCGATCTGGAACTCCTGTCCGACCTGGACGGCATTCCGATGTACTGAGATACGACGTTTCAGGAACTCGATGTCTCCGACGGTCAGTGCGATTGCCTCGCCCCACCGCAGCCCCGTAAATGCGAGGACCAGCACTAGGTCGGCATGATGACCGGACTCCTCGGCCAACCGACACACATCCGCCTCGGTGAGATAGACATGCCGTTTTGCGGATTTCTTCGGCTTCTCGCCTCGCTTGAACCGACGTGCCGGGTTGAAGGCGAGCGCCCGATGCTCGACCGCGTCGTCGAGGATTCCGGCCAGGATTCCGATAGCACGGTTGACCACCGTTGCGCTTGACCCGTTGCGGGTCATGGACGCAGCCCACGTTTTCACGTCGAGGGTGTCCACCTTGCCCACTGGGACGCGCCCCCACTTGGGTTCGACGTGCTTACCGTAGGCGTATTCGATAGTGCGGTAGTAAGACGGCGACAGCGTCTGCTCCTGCCGGTCCATCCATCCGACCGACAGATCCCCTACCGTCACCCGTCCCCGCGCCGGTGACACATAGCCACCCATCGCTTTGGTGGTCTCAACTTTCGACGCCCACGCCGACGCATCGCGCTTGGTGCCGAAACCCCTTTTGCGACTGGTGATTCCGTTGGGCTGGCGGTAGCGGACCTCCCACAGCTCGCCCTGCGTCGTGCGATAACGCCTAACGGTGGCCACTGCGGTCCTTCTGATGCCTCTGCTCGTAGCGCTCAACCGTTGCCATTCGGCGCGTCTCCTCCGGCTTGGATAAGGCTTTTGTGAGAAAAGCCAGTCGTAAATCTGCGCGTCACTTTAGCTAGCCCCCCGACATCTGCCATTGGCTCGCGGCCTCTGGGCATCCCATTTCACTTTCGCTATAGGTTTCGATTTCTTTGCTAAGCACCTGTTCAGAGCTATTTTACTCGCTGCAGAGTGTTTGCCCGAGCCATATCCTGGTATCAGGTTGTCCAACACACGACAAGGAAGGCCCGCACATGGCTGGCACCCCTATGACCAATTGGGAAAGCGAGCTGCTGGCGCTCTATCCGGAGACCGGCGTCGATTTTTCCGAGCTGCCCCCGATCATGACCGCTCCGAAGGTGGCCTCGCTTCTGGACATGACCGTCGATGCGCTGTCGCAGGACCGCGTGGGCGGAAACCCGACCATTCCCTACGTGAAGCTCGGGCGGCGCAGAATCCGGTATTTGCGCAGCGATTTGATCCGGTTCTTGCTCGCCAACCGTATCGGTGACACGGAGGCATGGAGATGAGGGTCCGCAGACCTTCCCGCAAGGACGAGGAGGATTCCCAGGCCCGGCTGGAGCGGGGTCTGGCGGAATCTGCTGCACTGCGCCGGAAGGTGGCCGAAGAGGTCATCCGCGACACCGCCGCCAAACTGGCGGCTCTCAAGCACGCGGGCGGCGCTGATGGCACCCAGTGAAAATGTCGGCTCTCCGAGCACCGCCGACAACAACAACAATCAGTTCAACAACCACCCCGAAGCTGGCGTTGGTGCTCGATCCAGCGTGGACCCCGGAGGCGGTAGCCCACCGCCCCTGACCGCAAGGTGGTGGAGGCATCGTGAGTGACGGTTCGGCGGGGTCGATCTACGCCATGGGTGCGCCACTCTACCGAGCAGCCGGATGGAGCGGAGTTCTGCCGCTCCGGGATCGGCAGAAGGTTCCCCTACTCGCGGGCTTCACTGGCTATGACGGCGTATGGCCGACCGAGGCCCAAGTCTCCGAGTGGATGCTCAAGTGGCCCACCAGCAACCTGGGTCTACGGGTCGAGTACGGGATTCTCGTCCTTGACGTGGATAGCTACGACGGCAAGACCGGCGGGGCGACCTTGGAGGAGGCCGAACACCGGTGGGGACCGCTGTCATCCACCTACCGCTCGACCTCTCGCCTCGGAGACTCCGTCAGCGGTCAGCGGTTCTACCGGGTGCCGTTGGGCATGCTGTTCCGGTCGGTGATTGAGTTCGCCGAGCTTGGTCTTGGGCATATCGACACGATCCAACCGCACCTGCGCGTGTCTGCGGTCTGGCCGTCGATCCATCCCAACACCGGCGAGGTTTATCGGTGGTACGCCCCCGATGGGTCGCTGCTGCCCGAGGGCATGGTGCCCCGCGTTGGGAACCTGCCGGAGTTGCCTACCGGATCGGTGGAAGGCATGGCCAAGGACGCGCTGCGTGACGAGGTGTTCGACGGCTCGACACCCAACCGCAGCCGGGCGATGAGAGAGCAGGTCAACCAGGAGACGTATCAGAGGCTGATGGGGATGGCCCGAGACCACACCGCCCCAGACCGTCTGGTCGCCGCCCGGCTAGATGCTGCGCTGGCCGACTTGATGTCAGGCACCGGCAGCCGCTACGCACTCGCCCGTGACCATGTGGCCGCGTTGATGCGCTTCCGTGCGGTGGGCCGCGCTGGGGTGCCCACCGCGCTGAGGCAACTCCTCACGGCCTACGTCTTGGAAGTCGGGGACACCCGGCCCGCCCTAGTGGCTGAGGCGGAGTTCCTCCGCTTCACCGAGGGCGCGGCCATGCTGGTCGCCGCCACGCCCTTGACCACCGGCCAGCCGGACGGCGGGCAGCCAGTAGAGGCCGGTGTCGTCTGTAGGGTGCTGGATACGCCGTCATGGTCGCCGACGGACCTCACCGAAGCCCTTACCGGGGATACCTCGGGGGTGACGCCAACCCTGTTCAGGCGCACGGACGGCGTCTGCCTGTTCTACCCCGGCATGACCCACAGCCTCCACGGGGAGTCCGAGTCGGGGAAATCGCTAATCGTGCAGGCCGAGTGCGTCCGGCTGATCAACCTCGGCGAGCAGGTGCTCTACATCGACTTTGAGTCCGACGAGCAGTCCGTCGTGGACCGGTTGGTGAAGCTCGGGGCCGACGAGCAGGCCGTAGCCGACCACTTCCACTACCTCCGCCCCGAGGTCGCCCCGACCCACTCGGAGGCCGAGCGGGCGGCCTGGGAGTCCACCCTGGGCACCGAGTACACCCTGGCCGTCATCGACGGGGTCACCGAGGCCCTAACGGTGTTCGGTAGGGGCAGCCTGGACAACGACGACATTGCCGCGTGGAGCCGGGAGGTGCCCCGCAAGATCGCCGAGCGCACGGGCGCGGCGGTGGTACTCATCGACCACGTAGTCAAGAACAAGACGATGCAGGGTCGCCACGCCATCGGCGGACAGGCCAAGATGGCCGCCCTCACCGGGGCCGCCTACACCGTGGAGATTCTCCAACCGCTCGGCGTGGGCATGCGCGGCGCGGTGGGCCTGCGGATCGGCAAGGACAGGCCAGGCCAGGTGCGCAACAAGTGCGGGGCCTTCCGCAAGGGCGACCGTACCCAGCAGGCGGCGCGGGTGGTCATCGACTCCACCGGCGAGCAGACCACCGTCACCGTCGAGCCGTGGGACGCCCGCGCCCCGCAGGAAGTCACCGGCGGGGAGTTCAGGCCCACCGTACTGATGCAGCGTGTCAGCCGGGTGATGGAAGACGCGGCGGAGCCGATGACGAAGACGGAGGCAGTGAAAACAGCGGGGGGCAAGAGGGAGTCGGTTCTCCATGCCTTCGACATCATGGTTCGGGAGGGCTACCTGGCTCCCCAGGGTGAGCGGCGTGGGTATCCGCTGTATGTCTCGGTGAAGCCTTACTCGGAGTCTGCCGACCTGCTCACTCGGCGACACCAAGGTGGGGAACTGCTTCCTGTTCTGAGGTCGGTCTAGAGGCAGTTCTCGGTTCCGGTCCCTAGAGGAGGGAACCGGGGAACCGATAAGCAACCGGTTCCCGGGAACTGATTGGGAACCGTTGGGAACCAGGACTTTTCAGGTCTACTAGTACAACGGAGGAAGGAGAAAAGAAAAAGAAAAGCGCACCGACAGTCCGACACCCACCGGCGCAACGTCGCGTACTAATTGTGGTTCAGGCCGAACTGCCGCGACAGTAGAACGTCCTTCCAGTAGGACTCACGGTCGAGGATGTCCTCGTCGGCGGTCTTCGGCAGCATGGCCTCCAGCAGCGCGAAGCGCAGGTTCTGTTTCATGTAGTCCGGCCCTTTCTTGCCGACGAGCTCGCGTAGTCCCTTGTTCCCGCCGTCGAGGGAGTGGACATATTGGCCCAGCCGGGACCAGATTCCGTCGGTACCGTAGGCCGAACCGACGTAGGACTTGCCGGTCTTCTGGTCATGGATGACGTAGACGCCCTTGAGGTTTTGGAGCGCGCCGCGCCAGTCCTGCCAGTTCTGCGTGACAGCGGCAGCGAGCACGTCGAAGGTGTGATTGATCCGGTCTAGGCCAGGGAACGGCTCGCCGGAGTAGGGCTTCTCCTGGACCATGATTACTTCCATCTGGTCCAGAACGGTCTCCATGTTCAATCGCACCTGGCGGCCAGAAGGCGAAAAACCAATCCACAAGCGTCGGGTGAACGGCCCCATCAAGTCATCGCGATACCGGATGGAGTACGAGCGGGCCTTGGGCACATCGCGGCTGCCCGTAACCTCAAAGACCCCGCCGAAGAGCCAGCGTCCAGGATCGTGCCGGTCGTGAGCCAGGGAGAAGATGAACTGCCGGTTGAACTCGTCCCGCTGGGGTCGGTAGCGGTTCCAGCCCACCCATTCCTTCCAATCTGCGGCTAGCACGTCAACGGGATGAACATGACCGTTGTACTTGGCGCAGTGCAGCTTGCAGGCAGTCGGGTCGAGGTCGCCGATCAGGGCGCTCAGCGGAATGGGCTGGTAATCGGAAATCACGCCTCAACGTCCTTGGTAGCGTGCGGCTTCGCGGAGCCGTGCATCCACAGCGCCACGTCGATCCGGCGCAGCAGGGTCACGTTGGCCGGGGCGCACGACACGACATCAACGATCTTCTTCCGCCGTTCAGCGTCGGCAAGCTGGTTACGCATCGGCAGCCAGAACCGCCCGCCTGGGGGCTGTAGCAACTCGGACACACGGGTGTCGATGACCGGCATCAGCCGGGGCCGCTTGGAGGCCATCAGCTTGGTGGCCGTCACCGGCCCCACACCGTCCAACCGCTTGAGGCGGCGGTAAAGCGTCAGCGCGGGGCTACCCTCACCCAGGTCGCTGGCCTCCATCTCCCAGATGTCCCGATCGGCGGGAATCTCACGCAGCAGCGTGCCGAACTCCTCGGCCTCGGTGTCGATCAACTTCGCCGCCGAGTTCGGCGGCACCTTCACCGACAAAGCCTCAACCGCCAAGACGTCGGTGGCGGCGAACCGGTTCGGGTCGGCACTGCCCATCGCCGAGAACCGCTCAAAGTGGCGACCGTTGAAGCCGGTGAAGTACCGGTCGAAGTCGGCGCTTATCTGTTCGGCGTGGTCCTGGCACCAGTCACCGAGGTCTACCGCGAAATCGCCGGTGTCATGGTCAACCGTCACCCCGGCATCGTAGGGCGGGCTGGACCCCGGCGGTGTCGATTCCTTTCGCCTCTGCTCAGCCCGTCAGCGCAAGTCCGGCCACGGTCCGACCAAGAGATGGTTGAACGCGGCTATCTGGTCCCTAACCAACATTACGAGCAGATCAGCCTGATCCAATCGGGAAGATCATCGACGGATTTGGCGACGTGGTGGCCGTGAGCTCGGAGTGCACGGATGATCTTCTGGGCGCTGCCGGGAGGCATGTATAGGGCTTCACCGTCGGGGTTTGGCCGGAACTCGCAGCCGAATTTCTGCCACAGTTCCTCATCTAGCCAGTTGAAGACATCTTCGGGTGGCCACGGCCCCGGGTACCAGCCATCGTCACCCCACCCGATTTGGTCAGGCGAAAACGGCGCGTCATCGGGGGCGATGTCGTCCCGATTTTCCTCGACCTCTTTCAACTCCTCGGTGGGCATTGCCTTCCTGAACTCCCCCCAGGTTGTTGACAACTTGACTGCCCTGCATATCTGGGCGGCCCTCTTGGCGACTTCACGCCGGGCGAAGAGGGCCTCTCCAAACAGGTCCGTGAATGTATAGACGATGTCCAATGCCTCGACCGAAGACTGCGGCTCCACCCGTGCTCCTTGACTAAGCCGTGGTTGCCAGGTCCTTGTAGACGATGGGGATTAGTTCGGCGAGCAACTTCTGGAAGATGTCGGGGTTGTTGAGAATTTGGGTGGACAGGTCCGCCGAGGAGTCCATCGCCCCCAGTACGGCGTCGCGGAACTCGTTCTGGAGGTCCGGGCTGGCCGAGAACTGAGCCAAGCTGTTGGCCTTGGCCTGCTGTTGAAGTACGTCGCTTTCCTCCAGCCGGTCTTTGAGATGGGTGATGACGCTGCGCACGCTGGACTCGGGGTGGTCGCCGTCGAAGAGGTCGTTGACCTTTTCGATGACTTCGGCCAGCGGCACCATCTCGGGGCTGTGTGCCGTGCCACTCCCGGCCCCCGTGATCGGCTCCAGCGGGGTGTCGCTGCCAGGGGTGTAGGAGGTGGTGGGCTGCTCGTGGTGGGCCAGGTAGTCGAACGTGACCACCGAGAGGTCGATCTCGTTGTTGAGCTGCTCCTTGCTGATCACCGGGGCGAGGTGGCGCAGGTAGATCGACAGCTTCTCCAACGCGGGGTCCTCGTAGTTGACGATCTGAGACAGGAAGTCGTAGAGCTTGACGAAGGTGCCGACGTCCTTGCGGAATACCTCTAACTCGTCCAGGGCGGCGAGGTCACCGGCGTCGCGGGCGCTGCGCTCGCGGTCGCGGAAGCGGTCCCGGGCCGGGGTCACCCACTTGGTCAGGGCGTTGTTGCCCTTCTTGGCTTGGAAGTCGGCGACCAGTCCATCGATCTCGGCCTCCTGGTAGATGGCGGCGGCATCGAGTTTGTTCATCACCTCGTGCACGATGTTGGGATCGGTGACGTCGGCCAGGGTGGTGGCGGTGTAGTACGGCTCAAAGGCCTCCACAATCTCCTCGGCCCCGTTGGCGAAGTCGATGACGAAGGTCTGGTCCTTGCCCGGGGCGGTGCGGTTGAGCCGTGACAGGGTCTGCACCGCCGCCACCCCCGACAAGCGTTTGTCCACATACATCGCCACCAGCAGCGGCTGGTCGAATCCGGTCTGGAACTTGTTGGCCACCAACATCACGTTGTAGTCGTCGGTGGCGAAGGCGTCCCGCATGTCGCGGCCCTTCAAACCCGGGTTCAACAGCGGCGAGGTCTCGGAGAGTTTGTCCACCCCGGACTCCTCGTCGCTCACCTCCCCGGAGAACGCGACTAGCGCCCGCACGTCGTCGATCTTGTGCTCGGCGACGTACTTGTCGAAGGCGAGTTTGTAGCGCACCGCCGCTTTGCGTGAGGAGGTCACCACCATGGCCTTGGCGTGGCCGTTGAGCCGCCAGACCACGTTCTCCCGGAAGTGCTCGACGATAATTTGGACTTTCTGGGCGATGTTGGTCGGGTGCAACTGCACCCAGTTCATTACCGACTTCACGGCCTTGGACTTGTCCACCAAATCTGCTGCCCCGGCACCGGTGGTGACCGCGACGGTTCCGCCGCTGGCGGTCTCCTCGGTTTCATAGACCTTGCCGTTGTGGGTGAGCCGGAACGCGGTCTTGTAGGGGGTGTAGTTCTTCAGCACGTCGAGGATGAAGCCCTCTTCGATGGCCTGCTGCATGGAGTACAGGTGGAACGGGTGGGGCAGGCCGTCGATGCCCTTGTGCCCGAACAACTCCAAGGTCTTGGCTTTCGGGGTGGCTGTAAAGGCGAAGAAAGACAGATTCTTCGCCTCGGCCCTGGCGGCCATCTCAGCGACCAACACGTCCTCGGCGGACACATCCCCACCGTCGCCGAGATCGTCTATCTCCGGGGCGCTCAGCGCTGCTTTCAGCTTCTTGGAGGCCTCCCCGGCCTGGGATGAGTGGGCCTCGTCGGCGATGATCGCGAAGCTCTTGCCCGCCAGCGTGGCCTGGCTCTGAATGACGTCCAGGGCGAAGGGGAAGGTCTGGATCGTGACGATGATGATCTTCGTCCCACCGGTCAGCGCGGTGGCCAACTCCTGAGACTTCGACCCGCCCAACCCTTCGATGTGCGCGACGACGCCGGGGGTGGCGTCGATCTGGCGGATCGCCTCTTGGAGTTGGGCATCGAGAACGTTGCGGTCGGTGATCACGATGACCGAGTCGAACACCGCTTTGTTGTCTTCGTCGTGCAGCACCGAGAGCCGGTGGGTCAGCCACGAGATCGAATTGGTCTTGCCCGACCCGGCGGAGTGCTGGATCAGATACCGATGCCCCGGCCCCTGGGTGCGGGCGGCCTCCACGAGCTTGGTGACGGCTTCCCATTGGTGGTAGCGCGGGAACAGCATCGTCTGCTTGCGGGTCTTCTTGCCGGTGTCGGGGTCGATCTTGTCCTCGACGTGCAGGTGCATGAACCGACCCAGGATGTCCAGCCAGGTGTCGCGGGCCAGGATCGACTCCCACAAGTAGGCCGTCGGGGAGCCACCCGGGTTGGCCGGGTTCCCGGCGTGGTGGTTGTTGCCCCGGTTGAACGGCAGGACGTAGGTGTCCTTGCCGTCGAGCTTGGTAGTCATCTCAATCTCGTAGTTGGATACCGCGAAGTGCACCAGCGCCCGGGACCCAAACTGAAGCAGCGGTTCGCCCTTGGGGTGGCGGTCATTCTTGTACTGCATGACCGCGTCGGTGATGTTCTGGGTGAAGTCGGTCTTCAATTCGGCGGTGGCCACCGGGATGCCGTTGACGAAGAACACCAAGTCGATGCTGTCTCCGGGTTTCTGGGCCGAGTAGTGCACCTGGCGCATCACCCGTAGCCGCACCGCCTCGTACTTCTCCTTGGTGGCCTCGTTCAGCGAGGAGTTGGGCCGGAACTGGCACATCTGGAACTGGGCGTTGAGGTCCTTGAACCCGCGCCGCAGTACCGCCAGTGTGCCGCCGCCCGCCTTCAGGTCGGCGTCCAACGCCTTGGCCAAGGTTGTGAGCACACCCTGCTCGGCTTTCGCCTTGGCCTCCCCGGTCAGATCCGGCTTGACTCGCTTGGCTAACTGCTCAGGCTGGGTCTCAGCCAGCCACCCGAACACGTCCTCGGGGAACAACGCCAGCGCCCGTTCGTACCCGGCATCGGTCGGCGAGTACAGCCATCCGTGGGCGGCCAGATACTGGCAAATCTCGGCCTCAAATGACACCTCGTGATGCTGCTGCGCCATCGACTACGCCACCCCCCGTACGTCGATCTTCCCCGTTACCGCGTCAGTAATCAGGGCCGAGCGGTACTCCCGCAGAGTCGCAGTAACCTCCTCCGCTTTGCGGATGAGCGCATTTATAGCTTCGCACTTACCGTCAATCATCGCCACGATCTTGCGCTGTTCTGCAACAGGTGGGCGCGGTAGTTGGAGGCCAGCTATGTGCTTTGTGTTGATCTGTGGCACGGTTGAGACATCCGCGATTTCTTCCAGTCGGATTAGTCTCAACACCTGCCCGAAGTACTCAAGCACGTTGTCGTCCCTCAGCTTCCAACCCATCAGGTTGGGATCAAGCACGGCAGGGCCACGCACGATGTTCACCTTGTTGCCGAATATGGCGGCACCGCGTTTGGGGAAGACGAGAAAATCTGATTCGTGCCGAAATTTCCTGCTAACAAACCAGACTGGCGTGCTGAGTTTGAGGCCACCCCCATCCAGGCTAGATACTTTCAAGAAAGGAATGTCACCGCTCTCCTGGAGGTCGGTGTCGCTAACTGGTTCAGATCCGAAAGGCTTCCCGATCCACGTCCCCTTCTCAATCTTCCAATGGGCGGGAATCATCCCAACCCAATCGACCCCTGATTCACGCATCTCGCTCTCGTGTTCTAGGCCTTTGGTCACCAGAGCGGTGATGGTGGCGGTGCGGTCCTCACGCAGGGTGGCGATGAGCTGCTCCTGCTTGGCGATCAGGGCGTCGATCTTCGCGGTCTCCTGGTCGAGGAAGTCGCCGATTAGCGCCTGTTCTTTCGGCGATGGAGTCGGAACGCGCAGCTTTCCGATGACATCTGCGGAGATGCCCGGTTGCGCGGCGGCTTGGGAGTACTGGCCAAGGTTCATTGTTTGCAAGAGGTAAGCCAGCCACCTCGGCGCGACGTCGTGGCTGGGGGTCGTAACTATGGCGTGCTCAGAGGCCCAGTACTGTCCTGAAACCAGATGAACATTGCCGCACAGTGCGCCTTGGCGTCCGATTAGGACGCGCTCACCCTGGTGCGTGTAGGAAGTGGTGTAACCCCGTAGGCCATTACCCCCGTAAACGGGATATTCCCCTGATTCATCAATGGATTCGGACGTAATCGACTCGCCACTCTGCATCGAGGCCAGAAACCGAAGTGGTATCGCAGTCCAGGTTGAGGGGTACTTGTCGAGCCAGGCGACCCCGGCGTTCTCATAGGCGGGGTAGGAACGCCAATTCATGCCCCAACCTCTTTGAGCATGTCTTGGATTTCGGCGACGAGGGTGCGGAGGTCTTTCTGGATTTCCTCCAGAGGCCGGGGTGGGGTGTAGCGGTAGAAGTGGCGGGTGAAGGGAATCTCGTAGCCCACTTTGGTTTTGGTGTCGTCGATCCAGGCGTAGGGGACGTGGGGTAGGACCTCCCGGGTGAAGTAGTCGCCGATGTCGTCGGTGAGGGGGACGTTTTCGGTGTCGCGCAGGGCCGGGTCGGGTTCGGGTTCGCCCTTGGCGTTGGTGATCACGGTGGCGTCGTCGTCGTGCTCCCCGATGGTGGTCCAGATGGCCTTGATCAGCGGCGCTGGCGGGGTTCTCATCCCGGCCTTGTGGAGGGCGTCCTTGAGATCGGTGGTGAAGCCGTCGCGGTCCTGGTACTCCCACCCGATCAGGCCGGTGAGCGCGGTGCGGACGGCGTCCTGTTCAGCGGCCTTGAGCTTCTCGACGGTCTTGCTTGCCAGAACGGCCTCGATGTTGTCCTCGGTGGGGGTGAACCGCAGTTGCAGGGGGCGCTCGACGGTGATGGTGGAGTAGCCGAACTCCTCGCCCTTGAAGACCTTGGACAGCGCCGGGCGCTCGTCGGTGCCGGTCTCGTTGCGGTAGCCGTCGTAGAGCTTGCAGATTTTCTCAATGTCCGCTGGGCGCAACTCCTTGCGCTTGGACCCCAGCGATTTGCGCATCTTGCCGAACATGTCGGCGGCGTTGATCAACTGCACCTTGCCCCGTCGCTGGGCGGGCTTGTTGTTGTCCAACACCCAGATGTAGGTGGAGATGCCGGTGTTGTAGAACATGTCCGTCGGCAGGGCGATGATCGCATCCAGCAGGTCGTTCTCGATGATCCACTGCCGGATGTTGGACTCCCCGGACCCAGCCCCACCGGTGAACAGCGGGGAGCCGTTGAGCACCATGGCCAACCGGCTTCCGCCCTGGCCGTTCTTGACCGGCTCCATCTTGGAGATCAGATGCAGCAAGAACAGCAGCGAGCCGTCCGAGACACGGGGCAGACCGGGGCCGAACCGTCCGGCGTGCCCGCGCTGCTCGTGCTCGTCGGTGACCTTCTTCTGCTGGGACTTCCACTCCACCCCGAACGGCGGGTTGGACAGCAGGTAGTCAAAGTGCTTCCCAGCGAAGCCGTCATCGGTGAGGGTGTCGCCGAAGTAGATGTTGTCCACATCCTGGCCCTTGATGATCATGTCCGACTTGCACATGGCATACGAGCGGGGGTTGATCTCCTGGCCATAGAGCACCGGGCGGGCGCTGTGATTCATGGCGACCAGGTGGTCGTAGGCCGTGGAGAGCATGCCGCCGGTCCCCGCTGCGGGATCGTAGATAGTGCGCACCACGCCGGGCTTGGCCAGGGCGTCGTCGTCGCTGTGGAACAGGACGTTGACCATCAACTTGATGACCTCGCGGGGAGTGAAGTGGTCACCGGCGGCGGCGTTGTTGGACTCGGCGAACTTGCGGATCAGTTCTTCAAAGATGTAGCCCATGTCGGTGCCGGAGACCACGTCCGGGTGCAGATCGACGGCGGCGAACTCCTTGACGATCAGGTAGAGCCGCCCGGACTTATGTAAGTCGGCGATCAGGTCGGGCATCTTGAAGCCGTCGAACACGTCGCGCACGTTCGGGGAGAACCGGTTGATGTAGTCGTTGAGGTTGTCGGCCACCCCCTCGGGATCGCTGACCAGCTTGGCGAAGGTCCACCGCGAGGTGTTGAAGAACGGCAGCTTGAACTTGGACTTGAGCACCACCGCCGGGTCGATCTTCTGGCTCTGGGCCTGCTTGTAGGCGGCGATCACCTGCTCCTTGGTCGGCTCTAGGATGCAGTCCAGGCGGCGCAGGATAGTGAACGGCAGCACGACGTCGCCGTATTGGTTGGGCTGAAACGGCCCACGCAGCAGCTCGGCGATATTCCAGATCAAGGTGGCGTTGGTCTTGGCCATCGGCTAGGGGTCCCTCCCGCCCGAGATGAACTACAGGTATAGGGAAGCTACCCCGATGGACCGACGCCAGTCGTGCCCCAAAGGATGCTTAAGTCGCCGAGTGACTTCCGCTCTCTGCTTTCGTCGTACTCCGAGCTGGCTACCGCTTGACGTCACGCCACTCGCGGCTAACCGGGCATT
>JAGQTW010000461.1:0-1602 GCA_020438785.1 Mycobacterium sp.
TGGTTCTACGTCGACGGCGACCTGCTGGACTGAGCGATGAGTTTTCCGTGTCGTGGGTGTCAGTCATGGGATCGCTACATCAGCCGAAAGGATTCGCCGTGAGTGAGTACAGCGCCCCGGTCGGGGCTCCCATCTGGTTCGACCTGGTCAGCAGTGACCCCGCGCGTGCCGCGGAGTTCTACCACGAGCTGTTCGGCTGGGAGTTGGCGACGCCTCCGCAGGAGAAGTTCGGGGGCTACCAGAACTTCACGCTCAACGGCAAGCAGATCGCCGGCCTCGCCCCGCACATGTCCGAAGCCGGCCCGGCGAACATCTGGTCGGTGTACCTGCACACCGCCGACGGCGATGCCACCGTCGCCGCGGCCGAGGCGGCAGGGGGGAGCGTGCTGGTGCCGCCGATGCAACTCGAGGATCTCGGCTCGATGATGGTGGTCATCGACCCGGCGGGCGCCGCGATCGGGTTCTGGCAACCCGGCACCCACGTCGGGTTCACCGAGTGGGGTGAGCACGGTGCGCCCTACTGGTTCGAATGTCAGAGCAAGGACTACGACGCGTCACTGGTGTTCTACCGGTCGGTCCTGGGCGCCCGCATCGATGAGATCGGAACCGGCGGCGACCCGGAGGCCGTCGGCCCCGACCGGTACGGACAGGTCTTCGCCGGTGAGAGCGCCTACGCGGGAATCATGGACGCCGCCAAGCTCTTTCCCCCCGAGGTGCCGTCGTTCTGGCAGGTGTACGTCACCGTCGACGATGTGGCCGCGACGGTGAAGCAGACCGAGGCCATCGGCGGGGAGATCGTGATGCCGGGCGAGGAGACGCCCTATGGCACCCTCGCGGTGATCAAGGACCCACTGGGTGCGCTGATCTGCCTGGGCCACCCGCCCGCCGGCATGTCCTGAGGTCGAACGCCAACGAACCGGGACGCTCGACGAGCTGTCCCGGTCCGCTGCGTGCGGGTGAGCTTGCGGCTCACCGAAGATGTCAGGCCAGCAGGCTGACCGGATCGGTGTACGGCAGATCGAGGTCGTGGGCGACCTCGGCGTTGAGCAGCTGACCCTGGTGGGTCGACAGGCCCCTGGCCAGCGCCGGGTCGTTGAAACAGGCTCCCTGCCAACCCTTTTCGGCCAGCTTGATCACGTATGGCATGGTGGCGTTCGTCAGCGCGTACGTGGACGTGCGGGGCACCGCGCCGGGCATGTTCGCGACGCAGTAGAACACCGCGTCGTGCACCTTGAACGTGGGCTCGTCGTGCGTGGTGGGCCGGGAGTCCTCGAAGCAGCCGCCCTGGTCGATGGCGATGTCGACCAGGACCGCGCCCGGCTTCATCTGCGCCACAGTCTCATTCGTGACGAGCTTGGGCGCCTTGGCGCCCGGCACCAGCACGGCGCCGATGACCAGGTCGGCCTGCTTGACGGCGTCCTCGAGGTCCAGCCGCGAGGAGTAGCGCGTCTCAATGGCGCCGCCGTACTCCGCGTCGATCTTGCGCAGGATGTTGATGTTCAGGTCGAACACGGTGACGTGCGCGCCCATGCCCCAGGCGACCGCGGCGGCATTGTCGCCGGCCATCCCGCCGCCGATCACCACGACCTTGGCCGGGGCGAC
>JAGQTW010000461.1:1739-3178 GCA_020438785.1 Mycobacterium sp.
TCGTAGGCGATCGACGTGGTGCCGGAGGCCAGCAGGGCGTCCGTGCACGGCCGGGAGGCGGCCAGGTGCAGGTAGGTGAACAGGGTCTGGCCCTTGCGCATCCGGGAGTATTCGGGCTCGATCGGCTCCTTGACCTTCAGCAGCAGGTCGGCCTCGGCCCACACCTTGTCGGGGCCCTCGATGATCTGCGCGCCCGCGGCCTTGAAGTCGTCGTCGTGGATCGCCGATCCTTCGCCGGCGCCGGCCTGGACGACGACGTCGTGGCCGCGGCGGACCAGTTCGGACACGCCGGCCGGGGTGATGGCGACGCGGTACTCGTTGTTCTTGATCTCGGTCGGGATGCCGACGCGCATGATCGCTCCTTGTTCGGGAATTGCCTTTGCGGAAAATTGTGAAGAACTTTCGGGCGTGAGGCAATCATGACGAGGAAGATTCGATAAAGTCACGCCATGACTGAAGGATCGTCGAGAACATCGGCGCCCGCGATGGGGCTGCCGAAGGATGTTCGGCCCGGCGAGCTCGATGACATCGACCGCCGGATCCTGACCACCCTGCACGTCGACGCGCGGATCTCCAACAGCGCGCTCGCGGAGGCGGTGGGCATCGCCCCGTCGACCTGTCACGGGCGGGTGCGGCGGCTGCAGGACATCGGCGTGATCCGGGGGTTCTACACGGACATCGATCCGGCGGCGATCGGGCTGCCTCTGCAGGCGATGATCTCGGTGACCCTGCAGTCCAACGCGCGCGGCAAGATCCGCAACTTCACCGCCCAGATGCGGCGCAAGCCGCAGGTGATGGACGTGTACTTCCTGGCAGGCGCCGACGACTTCATCATTCACGTGGCCGCCCGCGACACCGACGACCTGCGATCGTTCGTCGTGGAGAACCTCAACGCCGACGCCGACGTGGCCGGCACCCAGACGTCGCTGATCTTCGAGCACCTGCGGGGCGCGGCCCCGCTGTAGATCACCCGTCGAGACGGACGTTGACCGTCACCTTCCCGTCGGCGTCCCGGTGTGCGACGGCGTGCCCGTTGTGCTCGGCGCCGTCGAGGCGCACGGTCATCGGCGCGCCGTCGCCCAGGAAATTGCGCCACCAGCTCTTGGCGTCGGGCATGTTGGCGGCGATGTCGATCGAGTCGCCGTTGCGGCGGTACGCCACCGGGATCGTGAACCTTCGGCCGGTGCGCCGGCCGGTGTAGGTGATCACCGTGACGCTGCGCTGCAGTCCCACGCCGAAGCGGGGGGACGTCGCGATGGCCGCCACCGGTGTATTGAGCAGGGGAGCGGCCCGCATGAGCAGGCGTACCACGTCTTTCGGCTGGAACATCGTGTCGGAGTACCCAGACGGTGGCCGTAACAACACCTGCCGGCACTAGCTCAGCAGCTTCTCGGGGTGGTGGTAGGTGTTGGTTCCCAGCGGGAGGGGGAGTTGGGGTG
>JAGQTW010000462.1 GCA_020438785.1 Mycobacterium sp.
CGCTGCTGTGTTCGGCTGCGATCTCACCGTCCCGACCTAGCACTCACCGGTCGCGAGTGCCAACGTCATTCTTAGCACTCGGCCATGGCGAGTGCAAGATTGTCTCCGGTTGTTCACGCAGCGCGAAGGCCGTCCAGCGCGGTGTCGCACGACACCGCCGCGCAGCGCCGGCTGTGGGCGATCTCGGAGGAGCTGACCGGAGTGGTCTATCCGCTGTGACGACGGCAGACTGGGTGGGGTGTCACTGATCGTGCCGCCCTACCCACCGCCCCGCTACACCGCGGCCGAACCGGAGGTCAGCGCCCGGCTCAAGCGCGGCGACGATCCGCCCGACTACGACGCGTTCGGTCTGGTGAAGTACCACTACCTTGCCGACCAGCAGAGCACCGACGGCGACTACGGCTTGTACCGCGTCGAGATCGCGCCGCACGGCGGCGGGCCGGGCCCGCATTTCCACCGCACCATGTCCGAGGCGTTCTTCGTGTTGTCCGGCACGATCTCGCTGTACAACGGCACCGACTGGGTCGACGGAAATCCGAACGACTTTCTCTACGTGCCGCCCGGCGGCATCCACGGCTTCCGCAACGAGGCCGACGAGCCGGCGTCGATCCTGATGCTCTTCGCCCCCGGCGCGCCGCGGGAGTACTACTTCGAGGGCCTGGCCAAGCTCGCCGAACTGTCCGACCACGAGCAGCGCGAGTTCTTCATCCGCAACGACAATTTCTTCGTCTGATTCCGGGTCCGACGACACGCCGCCTCGAAGTGCCCGCACGGATCCGCTTGCGCTAGAGTCCATTCCGGTCAGAGAGGAGTCCCACGGGTGCGGGCATCAGATGCGCCCAGCACCCAGGCATTGCGGGGCTGGCAGCGGCGGGCGCTGGTCCGCTACCTGACCGCCAAGCCACGGGATTTCCTGGCCGTCGCGACCCCTGGCGCGGGCAAGACGGCGTTCGCGCTGCGCATCGTCGTCGAACTGCTCGCCGAGGGCACCGTCGAGACCGTCACCGTCGTGGTGCCCACCGAGCACCTGAAGAACCAGTGGGCGCAGGCCGCCGCCCGGCTCGGCATCGCGCTGGACCCGAAGTTCTCCAACTCCAACTCCCGGACGTCGAGGGAGTACCACGGCGTCGTCGTCACCTACGCCCAGGTGGCCAGCCATCCGACCCGGCACCGGGTGCGCACCGAGAACCGCAAGACGCTGGTCGTGTTCGACGAGATCCACCACGGCGGGGACGCCAAGAGCTGGGGCGACGCCATCCGGGAGGCGTTCGACGATGCCACCCGGCGCCTGGCGCTGACCGGGACCCCGTTCCGAAGCGACGACAGCGCCATCCCGTTCGTGACCTACGAGACCGGTCCGGACGGTTTCGCCCGGTCCCGGGCCGACCACACCTACGGCTACGCCGAGGCGCTGGCCGACGGGGTGGTGCGCCCGGTGATGTTCATGGCCTATTCCGGTGAGGCCCGCTGGCGGGACAGCGCCGGCGAGGAACACGCGGCCCGCCTCGGCGAGCCGCTGACCGCCGAGCAGACCGCGCGGGCCTGGAAGACGGCGCTGAACCCGGCCGGCGAGTGGATGCCCGCGGTGATCGCCGCCGCCGACACCCGGCTGCGCGGGCTGCGCGAACACGTCCCCGATGCCGGCGGCATGATCATCGCCTCCGACCAGACCGCCGCCCGCGCGTACGCCGAGCTGCTGCGCATGATCACCGGCGAGGCGCCGACCGTGGTGCTCTCCGACGACAAGGGCTCCTCGGAGCGCATCTCGAAGTTCGCCGCGGGCACCTCGCGCTGGCTGGTGGCGGTGCGGATGGTCTCCGAAGGCGTCGACGTGCCGCGCCTGGCCGTCGGGGTGTACGCCACCAGCGCGTCGACGCCGCTGTTCTTCGCCCAGGCGATCGGCCGTTTCGTGCGGTCCCGGCGGCCCGGCGAGACGGCGAGCATCTTCCTGCCGTCGGTGCCCAACCTGCTGCTGCTGGCCAGCGAGATGGAGGCGCAGCGCAACCACGTGCTGGGCAAGCCGCACCGGGAGACCCTGGACGATCCGCTCGAGGCCGAGCTCGCCAAGCAGAACCGGGACGAGCCCGACGACCTGGAGAACAAGATCGAGTACCTGGGCGCCGACGCCGAGCTGGATCAGGTGATCTTCGACGGCGCCTCGTTCGGCACCGCCACGCCGGCGGGCAGTGACGAGGAGGCCGACTACCTCGGGATCCCGGGGCTGCTCGACGCGGCGTCGATGCGCGACCTGCTGCGCCGCCGGCAGGAGGAGCAGCTCACCAAGCGCACCGCCTCCGGCGAGACGCCGCGGATCTCGACGCACGGCCAGCTGCGCGAGTTGCGCAGCCAGCTCAACGCGCTGGTGTCGGTGGCCCATCACCGCACCGGGCGCTCGCACGGCTGGATCCACAACGAGCTGCGCCGGATCTGCGGCGGGCCGCCGGTGGCGGCGGCGACCCGTGATCAGCTCAGCGCACGCATCGAGGCGGTGCGCGGCCTCACGTCCTGACGACCGCCAGCTGGGGCGCGCCACGGAATTCATCGCTACAGACCGAGCAACCCCGGCAGGTCGGCGACGGAATCGAGCACGTGGTTGGGCTGCATCGCGAATTCGTCGGTGGCCCAACGGTCCAGGGTGTCCTGGCGGAACTTTCCGGTGCGCACCAGCACCCCGGTCATGCCGACGACCTGGGCGGCCAGCACGTCGTTGTTGAGGTCGTCGCCGACCATGTACACGTCCTCGGGTTCGACGCCGAGTCGCGCGGCGGCGGTGAGGAATCCGGCCGGTGCCGGCTTGCCCACGGCGGTGGCGTTGCGCCCCGAGGTCTCCTCCATGCCGATCAGGTACATGCCGGTGTCGATGCGCAGTCCCTCGGTGGTGGTCCAGGCGGTGCTGCGGTGCATCGCCACCACCGGCACCCCTTGGGCCATCCACTCGTAGACCCGGCTCAGCGTGAGGTGGCTGTACTCGGGCCCGGCCCCGCCGAGCAGCACAACGTCCGGGGTCTCCGGCACCCGGCCGTCGGTGAAGGCCAGCGAGTCGACGATATCGATGCCGGGCATGTCGTCGGTGATATCACCGTTGTTGACCAGGAAGCAGCGGGCGTCGGGGTAGGTGGTACGCACGTAGTCGGCGGTCAGGGCTGCCGCGGTGATCACCTCGTCGGGCCGCACGGTCATCCCGGCGGTGGTCAGCGCCGCGGCGATCTGCCCGCGGGTGCGGGTGGTGGTGTTGGTCAGATACGCGGCGGCGATCTGGTTGTCGGCCAGCACCCGCAGCGCGTCGGCGGCGCCGGGGATGGGCTGCCAGGAGGTCACCAGCACGCCATCGATGTCGAAGAGCACCCCACCGATAGCCATGCTGCGACAGTAAACGGCCCCGGGCGGTGTGCAAGTTCAAGGACGGGGCTTGCCTCGCTTCGCTCGCCTGCGCGGACATGGCTTGCCTCGCTTCGCTCGCCTGCGCGGACGTATCGTCTGACCCGTGAGCGCACACAAGTGGACCGAGGCAGACGTCCCCGATCAGAGCGGACGCATCGCGATCGTCACCGGCTCCAACACAGGGCTGGGCTTCGACACCGCCCGCGTGCTGGCCCAGCGCGGGGCCAAGGTGGTGATGGCCGTCCGCGACACCGCCAAGGGCGACGCGGCGGCCGCGCAGATCCGGGCGGCGACACCGGCCGCCGACGTGACGGTCCACCGGCTGGACCTTGGCTCGCTGGACTCGGTGCGCGCGGCCGGCGCCGAGCTGGCCGGCGCCTACCCGCGCATCGACCTGTTGATCAACAACGCCGGGGTGATGTACCCGCCCAAGCAGACCACCGCGGACGGGTTCGAATTGCAGTTCGGCACAAACCATCTGGGCCACTTCGCGCTCACCGGGTTGCTGCTGAACAACCTGCTGCCGGTGGACGGCTCGCGGGTGGTGGTGGTCGCCAGCATCGCCCACACCATCCGGGCCAAGATCGACTTCGACGACCTGCAGTGGGAGCGGCGCCGCTACGAACGGGTCGCCTCCTATGGCCAGTCGAAGCTCGCGAACCTGATGTTCGCCTACGAGTTGCAGCGCCGGCTCGCGGCCGCCAAGGCGAAAACCATTGCGGTGGCCGCACATCCGGGCATCTCGGCCACCGAGTTGGTCCGCCACGTGCCCGGTTCGTCGCTTCCCGGGGCCAACACGATCTACGGCCTGCTGTTCAACACCTCGGAACTGGGTGCGCTGCCCACCCTGCGGGCCGCCACCGACCCGACGGTCCTCGGCGGGCAGTACTACGGACCCGACGGTTTCCGGGAGTTGCGCGGCTACCCGAAGCTGGTGGACTCGAGCAGGCAGTCGCACGACCGCGAGATCCAGCAGCGGCTGTGGGCGGTGTCCGAGGAGTTGACCGGCGTGACGTTCCCGGTCTGATGCGCAGCGTCTCCGAACACCAACAAGTCGTCGCCGGGCTGATCGCGGCCCGGCCGCCGGTACGGGTCGGCCTGGCCGAGGCGGAGGGCCTCGTGCTGGCCGCCGACGTCGACGCGCCGCTGTCGCTGCCAGTGTTCGACAACTCGGCGATGGACGGCTACGCGGTGCGCGCCGAGGACGTAGCCGGCGCCGACGCCGACCATCCGGTGCGATTGCCGGTGGCCGCGGACATCCCGGCGGGCCGCACCGATCAGCTCACCCTGGCGCCGGGCACGACGCACCGGATCATGACCGGCGCCCCGCTGCCGGCCGGGGCCGACGCGATCGTCCCGGTGGAGGCGACCGATGCCGGCACCGAGACGGTGGAGATCCGCGCCGCGTCCCGCTCGGGCCAGCACGTCCGGCGGGCCGGTGAGGACGTGACCGTGGGTACGACGGTGCTGCGCGCGGGCCAACCGGTCACCCCGGCGGCGTTGGGGCTGGCGGCCGCGCTGGGCCTCGGCGAGCTGACGGTCATCCCGCGGCAGCGCGTGCTGGTGATGTCCACCGGCTCGGAGCTGGTGTCGGCCGGCACCGAACTGAAGGCCGGGCAGATCTACGAGTCGAATGCGATCATGCTCGCCGCGGCGGTGCGGGAAGCCGGCGGCGAGGTCGTCGCCACCCCCACCTCCAGTGACGACGTCACCCAGTTCAGTGCGGTGCTGGAGGGCTACTCCGGGCAGGCCGACCTCATCATCACCACCGGCGGGGTTAGCGCCGGCGCCTACGAGGTGGTCAAGGACGCCTTCGGTGCGGGTGCGGTGGACTTCGTCAAGGTGGCTATGCAACCCGGGATGCCGCAGGGTGCGGGACGGGTGACCGGAGCCGTCGGGCCGGCGACATCCAGCCCCGGCACCCCGATCGTCACGCTGCCCGGCAACCCGGTCAGCGCGCTGGTCTCCTTCGAGGTGTTCGTCCGGCCCGCACTGCGCGCGGCGATGGGCCTGCCCTCGCCGCTGCGCCCGCGGCGCACCGCGGTGCTCACCGAGGACCTGACCTCACCGGGCGGCAAGCGGCAGTTCCGCCGCGGGGTCTTCGACGCCGCCGCGGGCACCGTCACCACCTACGGCCCCCCGGCGTCGCACCATCTGCGCTGGCTGGCATCGGCAAACTGCCTGCTGGAGATACCCGAGGACGTCACCGCGATCGCCGCCGGTGAACAGGTCTCGTTGTGGGACCTGTCCTCGGGTGGCCACCCGTAGAATCACGCCGATGGCCAGACCCCCCCGCTCCGCGGACGACGCCAACAAGTCCGGCCCTCAGCGGCTGGTCGCGCTGGTGCGCTCGTCGGTTCCGCCCATGCATCCCGCCGGTCTGCCGTTCGTCTCGGCCGCCCTCGCGGTCGCCGCGCTGGGCCGCCGGAATCGCTGGCTGCGCCGCGCCGGGCTGGCCGCGGCGGGCGCCAACGCGGCGTTCTTCCGGCATCCGCCGCGCACCCCGCCGAGCCGCCCCGGTGTGGTGGTGGCCCCGGCCGACGGGCTGGTTTGCCTGGTCGAGGAGGCCGAACCGCCGGCCGAACTGGGCCTGAACACCGGCCCGCTGCCCCGGGTCAGCATCTTCCTGTCGATCCTGGACGCCCATGTGCAGCGCGCCCCGATCGGCGGCGATGTGGTCGCCGTGAGCTACCGGGCCGGTCGTTTCCATTCCGCGGATCTGGCGGCGGCAAGTGCGGACAATGAACGCAACAGTGTGCTGATCCGCACGCCGGAAGGACAAGAAGTGGTGGCCGTACAGATCGCGGGGCTGGTCGCGCGCCGCATCGTCTGCGACGTGAAAGCCGGTGACACCGTCGCGATCGGCGACACCTACGGGTTGATCCGGTACGGATCGCGGCTGGACACCTACCTGCCCGCGGGCTCGCAGATCCTGGTCGAGCCGGGTCAGCGGACGCTGGCCGGCGAGACGGTATTGGCGACGCTGCCGTGATCAAACCCCGTCCCCCGCGGCTGATCAGCACGCGGCTGGTGCCCAGCGCCGTGACGGTGCTGGCCATGTGCTTGGGCCTGACCGCGGTGAAGTTCGCGCTCGACCAACGGCCGACGGAGTCGATGGCGCTGCTGGCCGCGGCGGCCATCCTCGACGCGCTCGACGGCCGTATCGCCCGGTTGCTCAAGGCCACCTCACGGATGGGCGAGGAGATCGACTCGCTGGCCGACGCCGTGAACTTCGGGGTGGCCCCGGCGT
>JAGQTW010000463.1 GCA_020438785.1 Mycobacterium sp.
AGGAAGATGGCGTAGTCGGTGCCCGCGGCGATCGACAGGGCCGTCATCAGCGGAACGGAGAAGGTCGAGAAGTCCATCAGGCCGAGATGGCCGACCACCGCCACCGACCCGCGGGCGGCGCCCATCTCGACGCCGACGATCGCGAGAATCAGCAGCACCGTGCTGAGCGACCGGTAGACCAGGGCCAGCATGATGGTGATGACGATCATCGTCACGACGGTCATCTTGATCATGCCGCGGTCGCTGGCCTCGAGTGAGTCGGTGGTCAGCGGGGCCGGTCCGGTGACATAGGCCTTGAGGCCGGCCGGCGGCGGGGTGTCGTCGATGATCTTGCGCACCGCGTCCACCGAGTGGTTGCCCTCGGTGCTGCCCTGGTCGCCGGCGAGGTTCAGTTGGACGTAGGCGGCCTTGCCGTCACTGCTCTGGACGCCCGCGGCGGTGATCATGTCGCCCCAGAAGTCGTGGACGTGTTCGACGTGCTTCGTGTCGGCCTTGAACTTGTCCACCAGGGTGGCGTAATAGCGGTGCGCCGCCTCGCCAAGGGGTTGGTCCCCGATGAGCACGACCATCGCGATGCTGTCGGAGGAGGACTCGCCGAACTTCTGTCCCATCCGTTTGGCGGCGATCACCGCGGGCGCATCCTGCGGTGACATCGACACGGCATTCGCCATGCCGACCTTCTCGACCTGGGGGACAAGCAGGTTCACCGCCGCGGTGTAGGCCACCCAGACCAGGATGATCGGAACCGCGAGCGCCCGGATGGTGCGGGGGATCCGCGTCCGGGTCTCCTTCTGGTGCGCGCTCATGCGGCTTTGTCCAGACAGAACGCCTGGGCGTGCCGGCCCTCGGCGAAGTTCTCGGCGACGAGTTTGTCGTCGACCAGGATCCGGCAGCCCAGCTCGGCGCTGTCACCCTGGGCCACCACGTTGGCCAGCACCCCGGGATCGGTCGTGCTGACCGTCACCGACCACGGCAACTCGGTGAAGCTCGCCTCGATCGTCTTGCCGTTGACGTCGAGATAGCTGACCCGGCCGGAAGCGTCCGGCGGGCCGACGATCTGGTAGGTCACCCGCTTGGTGTTGATCGGCTTGATGGCGTCGGCCGGTTGGGAGGCGCCGATGTAGGGCTTGTCGGAGTCGAAGAACGTCCGCAGCCGGCTCACCACGCCCACCGCGGCGATCAGGGCGATGACGATGACCGCCACCACCCAGAACCGCTTCATCCAGCCCAACATCGTCGAGTCTCCCTCTTCAGCGTCCTGCCTCAGACCGATCCGGAACTCGTTTCGGCCTTCGTCAGTAATACCATAGGGGGTATGGTATACATGAGCAATGAGAACGACGAAAGTCGAGGCGATGGCGAACGTTGAAACCCGCGGGCCGCAATGCGACGCCGCGGTGACGGCGACGTTGAACCGACTGCGCCGTGTGCACGGTCAACTCGGCGGGGTGATCGCCATGATCGAGGGCGGCCGGGACTGCAAGGACGTGGTCACCCAACTAGCCGCGGTGTCAAAGGCGTTGAACCGGGCGGGATTCACCATCATCGCTACCGGCCTGCGGGAGTGTATCGACGCATCCGAGGAACCGGTGCCCGGATCGAACCGGCTGACCATCGAGGAACTCGAGAAGTTGTTCTTGAGCCTGGCCTGAGCCCGGCTCGTCGAACGAAAGGAACGAACATGTGTCGCGCAGTGACCTGCCGCGTCTGCGGCAAGACCACCTGGGCCGGCTGCGGTTCGCACGTCGAGGCCGTGCGGCGCAGCGTGCCCGCGGGCCAGTGGTGCAGCGGCCACTCGAAAGCCGAGATGCCCGCGGCGCGTAAGGGCTGGTTCCGCAGGAAGACCAGCGGCCTCTGAGCCCGACCGGCACCGTCCGGCGCGCTGCCCACCGCCACGTATAGTCGCAGGGATTGACGGAGCACTCTCGGCGGGAGGCGATGTGGCGGGTCGGCCCTTGCACACGTTCCAGGTGGTGCGCACCGAGCAGTTGGCTCCGCACATGGTGCGAGTCATCCTGGGCGGCAACGGCTTCGACACGTTCGTCCCCGGCGGGTTCACCGACTCCTACGTCAAATTCGCGTTCCTGCGTTCCGATGTCGACGTCGACTCGCTGCCGCGGCCGCTGACCATGGACAGCTTCGCCGGTCTGGCATCCGAACACCGGCCCACCGTGCGGACCTACACCGTGCGGCGCGCCGATCCGCAGGCCCGCGAGATCACGGTGGACTTCGTGGCGCACGGCGAGCACGGCGTGGCCGGGCCGTGGGCGTCGTCGGCCCAACCCGGCGACACGGTGCACCTGATGGGGCCGGGCGGCGCCTATGCGCCGGACCCGGCCGCCGACTGGCACCTGTTCGCCGCTGACGAGGCCGGGCTGCCCGCCGTCAGCGCGGCCCTCGAGGCGCTGCCGCCCGACGCGATCGGCAAGGTCTTCATCGAGATCGCCGGACCCGAGGACGAGATCGCACTGCGGGCGCCGGAATCGGTAGCCGTCAACTGGGTTTATCGCGGCGGGCGGGCGGACCTGGTCGGTGAGGACCGTGCCGGCGACAACGCCCCGCTGATCGAGGCTGTCACCACCGCGCACTGGCTACCCGGCCAAGTGCAGGTCTTCATCCACGGTGAGGCCCAGGCCGTAATGCACAACCTGCGCCCCTACATCCGCCAGGAGCGCGGCGTGCCCGCGCAGTGGGCGTCGATCTCCGGTTACTGGCGCCGTGGCCGCACCGAGGAGACGTTCCGGCAGTGGAAGCGGGAACTCGCCGCGGCCGAGGCCGGCGAGGGATAGCCCCCGCCGCCGAGTGGATCCGCGGCGGCACGTCCCGCGGTTGGGGTAGCGTCGCGAGGCGATGACGGTCCGTGACGACGAGGTGCCCACCGCGAGGTGCCCGGCCTGCCAGTCGGTGGTGCCTGCGGCGAGGTTCTGCGGTGAATGCGGGGCGCGGCTGGACGCGCAGGTCACGATGGGGAGTCGGTTGCTGCGGCCTTCGGTCTACGCGACCGCGCACCGCGAGACGATCTGGCTGCCCCGAGTTTCCAGCACCTTGTTCCCGCGCTTCCCGGGCGAGATCCGCAAGCCCTTCCGGATCGGGCTGATCGTGGTGCTGATCGGGCTCATCATGTTCTCCTTGACCCGGATCACCGGGCCCGCAGGCATCTTCACCACCATCGGCTGGCCACTGCTCTTCCTGATCTACGTCTGGCAGTCCGATGCGTTCCGCGACATCCCATTGCGCATCATGGCGATCGCCGCGGCGCTCGGAATCGCCTCCGGTGTGGGGTGGTGGCTGGCCGCGGGCAAGGTGCTGGCCGACAGCTATGGTGTCACGACGGCGTCCAGCCTCGCGCTGACGAAAGTGGTCAGCACCGGTTTTCTGATCACGTTGGGCGGCACCGCGTTGATGCTGTTGCCCGCCGTCGTCACCCGGTTGTTCCCACTACCGGTGCGCGAATCGCTGGACGGGTTCGTCATCGGTGCGTTCGGTGCGCTCTGGTACCAAACCGCCGCCACCGCAACCACTTTGGCGCCCCAGTTCGCCGAGGGTCTGATGCTCGAACAGAGTGCAACCCGGATTCTGGCGGACTCGCTGACCTATGGGGTCGTCACCCCGCTCGCGACGACCGCCGCCGGCGGTCTCGTCGGGCTCAGTCTGTGGTTCCGGCCGGACCGGCGGCCCGGGCGCAACCCCGGCCGGGCGCGGGCCGCATTGACGATCTGCACCGTGGTGGCCGTCGGCCTCTACGTCACCGTGTGGGCCGTCGATTCGTTGAGCCTGTCCCGGATCGTGGATGTGTCGCTCAAGTTGGTGGTGGCGGTACTCGCCGTCCTGACGGCCCGTAGTGCGGTCCAGATCGCCCTGCTCCACGAAGCACCCGATCCGGCCACGGGTGCGCCCGTACTGTGTGTGCACTGCGAGGCGGTCGTTCCCGATCTGCCGTTCTGCTGCGCGTGCGGGGCCGCGGCGCGGGCATCGTCGCGCTCGTCGCGCCGCTTTCGGCGCGAGAATCCCCCCGCGCGCGAGTTGTCACCGACCTAGCGTCGGTGCCTCAGCGACCGGTGGCCCTCTGATAGGCGGCGACGTCGTCCTCCAGTTGGGCCAGGACCCCGTTCCAGTCCGGCCTCCAGAGCTTGACGCCCTTGAGCAGCCCGGCCGGTGTCAGCGGGTCGGTCTCGTCGGCTAGTTGCGCGGCGATCGAGTCCCGCACCGGAATCCCGAAAGCCTGCGTGGCCAATGCCGTTTGCGCCCCGTCGGAGAGCAGGAACGCGAGCAGTTTCTTCGCCTCGTCGGGATATTGGGTGTTGGCCGTGACCCCGGCGACGTAGGACAGCGAGATGGTGGTGCGGCCGCCGTCACCCATCGCCGGGAAGAAGACGTCGAACTTGGCGCCGTCGTTCTTGATGGCGGCCAGGCTCATCTGCACGTCCCCGTTGGCCACCAGGAGTTCGCCATTGCCGACCTTGGTCTGCAGCGTGCCGGTCGACGGCGACGGGCCGACGTTGTTGGACTGCAGCCGGGCCAGGTAGTCCAGCGCGCCCTGCTTGCCCATCAGATGCTGCAGCAGCAGCAGGACGGCCGTGCCGTCGCCGGCCTCCCCGGGAGTCGAATACTGCAGCCTGCCTTTGAGATCGGATCTCAGCAGGTCATTCCAGGTCACCGGCCGCGGTTGTGCCGCCGGGCCGGCGATGAAGCACAACGCGGTGTGGGCGATGGGGATGTAGGCGCCGCCCGGATCGAGGACCGGCGAAGAGATCCCGGCGGTGTCGAGTCCCGATTCCTGTAGCAGACCGGCTTTCGCCGCCTTCTGGATGAAGGGCGGCAGGGTGACCAACAGGTCGGCGGGGCCGACGGATTTGTCGGTGTCCAGCCGTTGCCAGGCCGCCCTGGAGTTGACCCGCGACACCACCTCGCCGGAGCCCGCCTCGAAGAGGGTGACCTTGATCCCGGTCTGTTGGGTGAAGGCGTCGAATTGTGTTCGGTACCAAGCACTGAGCCCGCTCGGGCTGTAGACCGTGAGTGTCGTCGCCTGGTCGGATCCGCCCGTTTTTCCGCAGCCGGTCGCCAGCGAAGCGGTGATGACGAGGACCGCTATCAGCGCGCGGCGAATGCTCATCATTGCCTTTCGTTGCGGGACGGACCGGTCTCAGCGGACCGGATCGCCCTTCCAGCTGAAGCTTTCGACGTACTTGGCCATGTCCATGGCGATCTCGAGGTTGGCGCCGGACGGCGGCCCCGGCCCGAAGTCGGGGGTGAACCGCCGAAACGGGCCTTCGGCGACCGCGATGAGGGCGAGGTCGTCCTTCACCGCGGCCATGATGATCACCCGCAGCTGGTAGTTGGTCGACACGCCCGTCGGCTGGAAGTCGGCGACCACCCCGTAGCCGAGCTGATAGCCGACGTGGGCATTGGGCAACTCGTAGGCGATCTCGGCGTTGGGGTACTGCTTGTCGATGAGTTGACGCACCACCTGCCGGGCGACCCGCCCGCCGGCGGGCTGGCTGAACAGGCGCAGCACCCCGCCGTCACCCGCGGTCAGCTTCGCGGTGACGCCGTCGTCCCGGGTGGTCACCTGGTAGGCCGCGTTCGGGGCGGGATAGTTCACC
>JAGQTW010000464.1 GCA_020438785.1 Mycobacterium sp.
ACCAGACCGAGGCGATGACGCTCGGGGACCGGGTCGTGGTGCTGCGCGGCGGTGAGGCCCAGCAGATCGGAACCCCGGAGGAGCTCTACGAGCGACCGGCCAACCTGTTCGTGGCGGGCTTCATCGGCTCGCCGGCGATGAACTTCTTCCCGGCCACGTTGACCGAGGTCGGCCTCACGCTGCCGTTCGGCGAAGTGACGCTGCCGCCGGAGGTTCTCGAGGTGGTCCGGCGGCATCCCGCGCCCGCCAACGTCATTGCCGGCGTTCGCCCCGAGCACTTCGAGGACGCCACGCTGATCGACGGCTACGAACGCATCCGCGCGCTGACCTTCGAAACCAAGGTCGACATCGTCGAGTCGCTGGGCGCGGACAAGTACGTCTACTTCGCCACCTCCGGTGCCGGCGCGCGTTCCGCCCAGCTGGCCGAGTTGGCCGCGGAGTCGGGCGCGGGTGAGAACGAGTTCGTGGCAAGGCTTTCCGCCGATTCGAAGGCGGCCAAGGGGCAGTCGGTCGAGTTGGCGCTCGACACCGCCAAGTTGCACATCTTCGACGCCGACAGCGGAGTGAACCTCACCGTCCCGCCCGCCCGCTGAGGTGAGCGCACCCCTTGATGCCGTCCGGGACCATGTGCGCGGGCATTTCAGCCAGGCCGGGATCGATGCGGAGCCCGATACCGCGAGCGTGACGTTCCTCGGCGTCGAACGCATGGATGTGATGCGGTTCGGCCCGGACCCCGACGGCGTCGCCCGCTATGTCTCCCTTGGCTGTTCACGCCACCCGATGACCGATCCGGCCTCGATCGCAGCCGACCCACTGCGGGGTCCCCGGGCCGAGATCGTGATGACCTTGCGCGGCAGCGCAACCACCCCGGGCCTGGCCCGCAGCCTGGCGGTGATCGCCGCGACACCCGCCGTCGAGGGCGTGGTGCTGGTGCCCGACGCGCTGGTGGACCTGTCCGCACCGCTGTGGGAGGCGGCTGCGTTCACCGCCGTGCTGCTCGGCGGATCCGACATCCCGGACCTGACGTTGCCGGCGCCGCGGGAGGCGGTCCGGTTCTTGTCGGCCGTGCCGATCACCCCGACCGAGGCGGCGTGGGTGCGACTCAAGGGTGCTGACGCGATGCGGCAGGCCTGGCTCGACGACGGCGTCGACGTGTCGGATCCGAATCGGCGGGCCGCGCGGCCCCAGTAGTCAGAGCCAGTTGTTGCGGCGGAAGGTGAAGTACAGGAACCCGCACACCGTCACCATCAGCGTCAGCACCGCGGGATAGCCCCACTCCCAGGACAATTCGGGCATGTTCTCGAAGTTCATCCCGTAGATGCCGGCGATCATCGTCGGGACCGCGGCGATCGCCACCCAGGCCGAGATCTTGCGCATGTCGACGTTCTGCTGCATGCCGACCTTGGCCAGCGCGGCCTGCACCAGTGAGGACAACATCTCGTCGTAACTGGCGATGCGGTCGGCGGCCTGGGTCTGGTGATCGAGGACGTCGCGCATGTAGCGCAGCACCTCTTTGGACATTAGGTCTTTGAAGTCGGTATTGAACCGGCCCAGCGCGACGGTGAGCGGCGAGACCGCCCTGCGCAATTCGACGACCTCGCGCTTGAGCATGTAGATCGGTTCGATGTCGGTCTCGCTGGTGGGTGAGAACGTCTCCGACTCGATGATGTCGATGTCGTGCTCCATCAGCTCGGAGACCTCACGGTAGGAGTCCACGACGTGATCGGCGATCGCGTGCATCACCGCATACGGACCCAGCGCCAGCTGCTGATGTTCCTCTTCGAGGGTCCGGCGCAACCCGGCCAGGCCGGTGTGGTCGCCGTGGCGCACCGTCACCACGAAGTCGCCGCCGACGAAGACCATGATCTCGCCGGTCTCGACGATC
>JAGQTW010000465.1 GCA_020438785.1 Mycobacterium sp.
CGCTGCTGGACATCAACGTGTTCGGGCGCCGGGCCGGGCTGGCCGCCGCCTACTACGCCGCGGGCAACCCGCACCTCGACATGCCGCCAAACCCGGCCGCCATGGTGACCGGCTGGGTCGCCGACATCCTCTCCGAGCACGGCAACGAGCGGGTCGCCGACATCCGCGGCGAGTTGCAGCAGTCGATGGACAACAACGCCGCGGTGTTCCGCACCGAGGAGACCCTCAAACAGGCGCTGACCGACATCCACGCCCTCAAGGAGCGCTACGCGCGAATCTCGGTGCACGACAAGGGCAAGCGCTACAACAGCGACCTGCTCGAAGCCATCGAGCTCGGCTTCCTGCTGGAGTTGGCCGAGGTGACCGTCGCCAGCGCGCTCAACCGCAAGGAATCCCGCGGCGGGCATGCCCGCGAGGACTACCCCAACCGCGATGACACCAACTACATGCGGCACACCATGGCCTACAAGGAGGGCACCAAGCTGTTGAGCGACGTGCGGCTGGACTACAAGCCCGTGGTGCAGACCCGCTACGAGCCGATGGAGCGGAAGTACTGATGACGATCGCGCCGGAAGTCAAAGAGCCCGACCTGCCGCCGATTCCCGACGGCGCGGTGATGGTGACGCTGAAGATCGCCCGCTTCAACCCCGAAGACCCCGACAGCGCGGGCTTCCAGAGCTTCCGGGTGCCCTGCCTACCGTCCGACCGGCTGCTGAACCTGCTGATCTACGTCAAAAGCTATCTCGACGGCACCCTGACGTTCCGGCGGTCCTGCGCGCACGGCGTGTGCGGGTCGGATGCGATGCGTATCAACGGCGTCAACCGGTTGGCGTGCAAGGTCCTCATGCGCGATCTGCTGCCGAAGGGCGGCAAGCCGCTGACCGTCACCATCGAGCCGATCCGCGGGCTTCCCGTGGAGAAGGACCTCGTGGTGAACATGGAGCCGTTCTTCGACGCCTACCGGGCGGTGAAGCCGTACCTGATCACCAGCGGCAATCCGCCAACCCGGGAACGCATTCAGAGCCCCACCGACCGCGCCCGCTACGACGACACCACCAAGTNNTCCTGTGCGCGTGCTGCACCACCAGCTGCCCGGTGTTCTGGAACGAGGGCAGCTACTTCGGCCCAGCCGCGATCGTCAACGCCCACCGGTTCATCTTCGACAGCCGCGACGAGGGCGCCGCCGAGCGCCTCGACATCCTCAACGAGGTCGACGGGGTGTGGCGCTGCCGCACCACGTTCAACTGCACCGAGGCCTGCCCCCGTGGCATCGAGGTGACCAAGGCGATCCAGGAAGTCAAGCGCGCCTTGATGTTCGCACGCTGATCGGCGGCGCCGGAGGGCGCGCGGGCAGTTCGCGGCCCGGTCGACTATGGTGCTCCTGGGGTCAGACGGGAGTTCGGGGATGATGCTCGCGCGGATGCGGGCCGTAGTGGTCGTGCTGTTGATTGTGGCGGCCGTCGGTGGTCTGCCTGGAGTCGCTCCCTCGGCGAACGCGGAGCCGCGCAACGTCACCGTCGCCGTCTACGATCTCACACCGTTCGTCATGACACGTGCGCACACCAGGGCAGGCTTCACTGTCGACCTACTGGACCAGATAGCCAAGCGCAACGGCTGGAGTCTCACCTACGTCGACGGCGGCGGCAGTGTGCGGGGTCTGCTGGATGCCGTATCCAAGGGGCGAGTCGACCTCGCCGCCACCAACATCTCGATTACCGCCGACCGGGAGAAGTACCTGGACTTCTCCCAGCCGATCCTCACCGCCGGACTTCAGATCGTCGTGCCCGCAGGCACCACCGAACGTACCCAACCGGGGCTCGTCGATTTCCTCAGACTCCTGTTCTCCAAGACGATGTTGTTCTGGCTCCTGGCCGCGGTGATCCTGACGATCGTTCCGGCGCATCTCATTTGGCTTCTGGAGCGTCGCGACAGCCAGGCGGTCGTGTCGAAGAAGTACTTTCCTGGAATCTTTCAGTCCTTCGAGTGGGGGCTGGGCATGCTGTCCAACGCCCCCGTCAACGAGCCGCACCGATGGCTGACCCGCACTCTCAGCGTCTTGTGGATGTTCGTCGCCATCGCGTTCGTCGCCTACTTCACGGCAATACTGACCTCAAACCTCACCGTGGAGAAGATCAACTCCAAGGTCAGCGCACCCGCAGACTTGATCGGCAAAAGGGTGTGCGCGGTGGCCAACACCACCTCGTCAACGGCTCTGAACAAGCTCGGTGTGGAATTCACCGCTGTTCCGAATATCGAGGATTGTTATCCGGGTCTGCGAAAGGGATCGTTCGACGCGATCGTCGACGATGCGCCGGTGCTGGAGTACTGGGTCACGCACGACGGTGCCGGATTCGCCGAACTCGCGGGACCGGTGTTCAAAGAAGAGGACTACGGGGCCGCATTTCCCCTGGGCAGCAAGCTGAGGAAGGAGTTCGACCAGGCCTTGCTGTCGATGCAGGAGGACGGCGATTACGGACTCCTCAAACAGAAGTGGTTCAGTAACCGCTAGTGACTGCGGCGTTGATAGCTCCGGTCGCGCGCGGCGCGCTCCCAGAGCACACCGTCGCCGGCGGTGACACCGGCCGAGGCCAGCTCCCGCTTGAGGATCTTGTTGGTCGCGGTGTGCGGTAGGTCGTCATTGATCCGCACGTAGCGCGGCCACGCCTTCGGCGACAGGTCGGGCTGGGCGGCAAGGAACTCCTCGAACTCGCTGGGCGTCAACGTTTCGCCGGGCCGCAGGACGACTGCTGCCATCACCGCATCGCCCACGGTGTCGTCGGGAACCGCGTACACGGCCACCTGATTGAGCTTGGCAAGCCGCTGCAGGATCCGCTCGATCGGCGCGGCCGCCAGGTTCTCCCCGTCCACCCGCAACCAGTCGGCGGTCCGGCCGGCAAGGTAGATCCAGCCCTCGGCGTCGCGGTAGGCCAGATCACCGGTCCAGTACATTCCGCGCCGCAGCCGTTCGGCGGTGGCGTCCGGGTCGTTGTAGTAGCCCGAAAACGGCCCGGCCCCTTCGGTGTTCACCAGTTCGCCGACCGCGTCGTCGAAGTTGAGGAGAGCGCCGTGCTCGTCGAACTCGGCGGTCGCGCATTCGGTCACGGTCTGCGGGTCGTAGATCGCCACTCCGGGCCAGCCCTTGCCGATCGAACCGGGCGGGGTGCCGTCCTCGCGCACCACGACGACGGCGAACTCGCTGGAGCCGAAGCCGTCGACGATGCGGCAGCCGAACCGCCGGGAGAACTCGGCGATGTCACGGTCGGTGGCCTCGTTGCCGTACAGCACCCGCAGTGGGTTGTCGGCGTCGTCGGGTTGCTCGGGGGTGGCCAGCGCGAGCGCCAACGGTTTGCCGACGTAGTTCATGAAAGTGGCGCCGTAGCCGCGGATGTCGGACAGCAGCCGCGACACCGAGAACTTCACCGGAACCATCGCCGCCTTCGCGGCGATCGCGACCGACCAGCCGGCGGCCACCCCGTTGGAGTGGAACAGCGGCATCGACAAGTAGCACACGTCGTCGTCGGTGATGTCGAGCTGGGCGGCCAGGCTCAGCCCGCACATCACACTCATCGCGTGCACGAACGGGACCGCCTTGGGGTTGCCGCTGGTGCCAGAGGTGAAGATCATCATGAACGGGTCGGTGCCGCCGACCTCCTTGTGCGGCACCAGCGGCGGGGCCGACGCCACCGCCCGCGCATACTCGCCACCGCTGACGTCGAGCACGGTGACACCGGACAGATCCAGGCCGTCGAGCCGCGGCGCATGCTCGGCGTCGACGAGCAGCAGCTGGCAGTCCGAGCGGCGGACGTCGGCCAGCAGCCCCTCGCCGCGCCGGATGGTGTTGATGCCGCACAGCACGTAGCCTCCGAGGGCGGCGGCGGCCATCGAACGCGTGTAGGCCGGCGAGTTCGTTAGCAGGGCACCGACATGCAGCGGGCGATCGGGATCGGCCAGCCGGATCAGCGCCGCGGCTTCGGCGGCGGCCTCGGCCAGGTGTTCGCGCCACGTCCAGGTCCGCTCCGGGGAGAGCACCGCGACGGCATCGTCGTCCATCCGGGTGCGCAGCAGCGCCTGCAGGGTGTCGATCATCGGGCCGGGCGGTATCGCAGCAGAGTTATCCCGGCGGCGGCAACGTCGCAGAACACCGGCTCCAGCCGCATGCCGATGCGGATGTCCTCGGGTTCGACGTCGACGAGTTCGGTGGAGAACCGCGGGCCGGCGTCCCACTGCACCACCGCGGGCAGTTGCGGCAGCGCATCCGCCCACGGCGGCCCGGTTGGCCGGCGCGCGACGGTGTAGGTGTACAGCGTTGCAGCGCCATCGATCTCGCGCCACTCCAGGTCGTCGGCCAGGGTGCCGGGGGCCAGGGTACGCGGATAGAACACATAGCGGCCCGCGGACGGCGAGTACTGCACCAGGATGCGGTGCTGAGCCAGCCCGTCCCAGAACGGCTGCGACACCGGGGTGGGCTCGGGTATCGGCATCGGTATGGGCTCGGAAGCCGCCATCAGTCCCCTCCCAGCACCAGGGCCACCTGTTCGCTCATGATGCCGCCGGTGCCGGCGACGAACGCGGTGTTGGCGTCGCGCACCTGCGCGGCTCCCGATCGCCCCATCAACTGCCGCGCGGCGTCGACGACATGGTGCATGCCGCCCGACATGCCGGCCTGCCCGTAGGACAGCTGACCGCCGGCGGTGTTGAGCGGGAAGTCGCCGCGGAAGGTCAGGTCGCGGTCCCTGATCCAGCTCATGCCGTGGCCCTTCGGGCAGAACCCGGCGTCCTCGAGGGTCATCAGCACGGTGATGGTGTAGCAGTCGTAGACCGACGCGATGTCGACGTCGGCCGGGCCCAGGCCGGCCATCTCGAACGCCCGCGCAGCCGACCGGGCGATCGGGGTGACCAGCGGGTCATCGGCGTAGGTGAGGGTCTTGAACGAGATGTGTTCGCCGAAACCCTTGATCCACACCGGGCGGTGCCTGGCCCGCCGGGCCAGGTCGGCGTTGGCGATCAGCACACCGGTCCCGCCGTGTACCGGCATCACGGTCTCGAGCATGTGGATCGGGTCGGCGATCATCGGGCTGCCCAGCACGTCGGCCTCGGTGAGGGGCTGACCGTGGAAGACCGCGCCGGGGTGTGCGCAGGCGTTGGTGCGCTGATCCACCGCGATCTTGGCCAGTGCCGACGGGTCGTAGCCGTACTGCGCGCCGTAGCGTTGCGCAATCTGGGCGAACGGGGCGTTCTGCCCGACGTTGCCGTACGGGATCTCGTACTCGGCCTGCGGCGAGCCGTAGTTGTTGCTGGACGCCCCATACCAATTGGGGGCCGGCGCGGGCCGGCGCGCCGATCGCGGCAGGGCCCGCGATCCGGGCAGCACCGCAAGCACCGCGTCGCAGAGCCCGAGTTCGACGGCTACGGCTGCCCGCCAGACCATGGCCGCGGAGGTCGCGCCACCGAGATCCACCCGCTCACCGAAATCGATGGGCAGGCCCAGATACTCGGACAGGGTGGCCGGGACGAACATGTCCGACTCGGCCAGCCCGTGTGAGATGAGTCCGTTGACGACGCCGGCCGGCAAGCCCGCGTCATCGAGCACCATCCTGGCCAGCTGGGCGTACTGGTCGAGGGTGAACAGCTCGGGGCGGGTCGGCTTGCGCTCGGCGGGCAGCTCGGCGATTCCGACGATCGCCGCCGAACCGGCCAGCCGCATCACGAAACCGTCTCGCGGCGCGGCAGTTCCACCGTCGCGGTGCCCGGCATCAGCACATCGTCGCCGCGGCGCCCGGCGATGTCCAGGTCGACCAGGCCGCGGCCGCCGTCGATCCGCTTGGCGATCACCGTGCCGCCGAACGTCAGCGGCTGTCCGGGATATGCGACGCCGCGGTTCTGCACCGAGTACTCGACGAGCCGGCCGCGGCCGCCGATCCAGTCGGTGATCGCCCGGGCCAGCAGCGCGGCCTGCAGCGGTCCGTGCACCAGGATGTCGTCGTAGCCCTCCACCTCCCGCGCCCACTGCTTGTCGTAGTGGATCCGGTGCCCGTTGTAGGTGGCGGCCGAGAAGAAGAACATCTGAGTCTCGTCGACGGTGACGGTGAGCGGGGTCAGTTCGTCGCCGGTTTGGACATCGTCGTAGAACAGCTGGCTCATGGGCGCGCGATCATCGATGTGGTGGCCTCGGCCAGCAGGTCACGGTTCTGGTTGTGGTAGACGGTGTGCCAGGCGACGAGCACGAATCGGCCGGAGCGGCCCTCCTTTTCGACGATCGAGTCGATGGTGCGGACCATCTCGACCTCGTCGCCATGGTAGGCGGGCAGGTGAAAGCGGAAGCTCTCGCCGCCGGCCATCCGGCGGGGGGCGCGCGGAAATGCCAGGCCGCCGGACACCGCACCGGATGAGCCGTCGAGGCGCAGCCCGGTCAGCGGGCTGATTCCGAGGATGGCGTACTGCAGGTACAGCGGCGGGCAGATGACGTCGCGGTATCCGTTGGCGCGGGCGTAGTCCGGGTCGAACCACAGCGGGTTGCCGTCGCCGACGGCCGCGGCCCAGCGTTGCCAGTCCCGGCGGAGCACCGCACCGGTGGCGGTCGCGGCGACCGTGCCGACGCGGGCGGCGCTGTCGGCGTCGATCAGGCTAAAGGTCACAGGCCGTCCTTGCGCCGCAGCCGATCGGTGACCGCCGCCCGGCTGATCTCGTCGTCGTCGAGCCAGGTGGCCGCGACGTCGGCTCCCCCGCCGAGCGTGGACAACACCCGGGCGCGTTCGGACCACAGGTGCAGATCGGTCTCGACGACGTAGCCCATCCCGCCGTGCAACTG
>JAGQTW010000466.1:0-1297 GCA_020438785.1 Mycobacterium sp.
CCGGCGGGTTGCGGTCGCCCTCGACATAGGAGGCCGCGATCGGGCCTTCGGCGAGGCGGGCCGACTCGGTCAGCATCTCGCGGACGGTGTCGGCATCGAATTCGCTGTACTCGCCCTGGCCGAGCGCCTTGTCGAGGCCAAGCACCTCGAACAGATTGAAGACCTGGTCACGAACGTTGCTCTTGTAGTGGCTCACTATTCCTCCTCGATGAGAACGCCACTTGTGGTTGGGTACTCGGTTCTAAGTTACCCACCAGTAACGTGGCTAACTATACCGTTCGGTAACTTCAAATCAAGCCAGTGTGACGTAGATTTCATCACCTAACTAACCCGACGGTTGGTCGGCACCCGGGTCCATTGCTCCGATGCGGTCTGAGCTGGGGATTTAGGGTAAACGCCCGGTTCCGCCGGCCACGGCCACCGACTCCCGATCAGTGGGATTCGGACGGGTGACAGTGGCCATGGGCGCCGGTAGGGTTGCCTTGATCGTGACCTGAGCGAGAGCGGGAGATGACCAGCACGGACCTCAGCCCCGCCTCCCTGCGGGAGGCGTTCGGCCACTTTCCCACCGGCGTCATCGCCATCGCCGCCGAAGTCGAAGGAACCCGGGTCGGACTGGCCGCCAGCACGTTCGTTCCGGTCTCGCTGGACCCGCCGCTGGTGTCGTTCTGCGTCCAGAACACCTCGGAGACCTGGCCGAAACTTCAGGACGTCCCGGTGCTGGGCATCAGCGTGCTCGGCGAGGCCCACGACACGGCGGCCCGCACGCTGGCCGCCAAGACCGGCGACCGCTTCGCCGGTCTGGAGACGGAGTCATCGGAAGCCGGCGCCGTGTTCGTCAAGGGCACGTGCGTGTGGCTGGAGAGTGCGATCGAGCAGACCGTGCCCGCCGGCGACCACACCATCGTGATCCTGCGGATCAGCAACATCACCGTGCACGGCGACGTGCCGCCGATCGTTTTTCACCGCAGCACCTTCCGCAGGCTGGGCAACTAGCCCAGCCCATCGGAGGCAGACCGTCAGGGTCGCTCGGCGAGTTCGCCGCGATAGCCGTCGATGCGCCGCTCGATCTCGGCGGCATCATCGGGGCGGCCCTCCTTGCGCGCGAGGTCGGCGCGCGCGGAGAGCTCACGGATCGCGGTGCGAATCTCGTTGACGCTGTGGGTGGTTCCCATGAACCGCAGGCTACCCCGATGCGGTCCAACATCAACGCAATGCGGGAAATCCTGCGGGATCCCGCGAACCGACCTCAGTTCGAGCGCTTGAACAGCTTGTTGCCGAGCCACACCACCGGGTC
>JAGQTW010000466.1:1376-2782 GCA_020438785.1 Mycobacterium sp.
ACTTGGTGATGTTGCAGTAGCCCAGCCCGAAGTCCTCCTGGGCCATGTCCTTGCGGTCCAGGGTGTCCAGCGGGTGCATGTCCAGCTCGGCGACCCGCATCAGGAACCGCGGACCGGCGAACGCCTTCTTGTTCTCCTCGTGATCGCGCACCACGTGGCAGACGTTCTGGCACAGGAAGCACTCGATGCACTTGCGAAACTCCTGGGAGCGCTCCACATCGATCTGCGCCATCCGGTACTCGCCGGGCTGCAGGTCCTTCGGCGGCGCGAACGCCGGGATCTCGCGGGCCTTCTCGTAGTTGAACGACACGTCGGTGACGAGGTCGCGGATCACCGGGAAGGTCCGCAGCGGGGTGATGGTGACGGTCTCGGACTCGTCGAAGGTCGACATCCGGGTCATGCACATCAGCCGCGGGCGGCCGTTGATCTCCGCCGAACAGGAGCCGCACTTGCCGGCCTTGCAATTCCACCGCACCGCGAGGTCCGGGGTCTGCTCGGCCTGCAGCCGATGGATGATGTCGAGAACGACCTCACCCTCGTTGACGCCGACCTCGTAGTCCTGCAGGCCGCCGCCCTCGTCGTCGCCCCGCCAAACGCGCAGCTTTGCCTGGTAGGTCACTGGTTCCTCCGTCCCGGATGCTGCGCCAGCTCCTCGTCGGTGAAGTACTTGCCGAGCTCCTCGATCTCGAAGAGCTCGAGCAGATCCGGTCGCATCGGCGGCTGGACCTCCTTGGTGACGGTGATCTCCGGGATCGGGGAGTCATCCGCGGCCCGGCAGGCCAACAGTGTGCGCCGCCACTCGGCGTCCATCGCCGGGTAGTCGTCGCGGGTGTGCCCGCCGCGGCTTTCGGTGCGCGCCAGCGCGGCCTTGGCCACGCACTCGCTGACCAGCAGCATGTTGCGCATGTCGATGGCCAGGTGCCAGCCGGGGTTGAACGGCCGCTTCCCGTCGGCCTCGATGTTGCGGTACCGGGCCTTGTACTCCTCGATCTTGTCCAGGGCCTCCTGGATCTCCCCCGCGGTGCGGATGATGCCGACCAGATCGTTCATCGTCTGCTGCAGTTCGGCGTGCAGGGTGTAGGCGTTCTCCGGCTTGGCCTTGCCCTGCGGGCCCTTGAACGGCGCGAGCGCCAGTTCGGCCGCGGCGTCGACCGACTCCTGGGACACGGTCGGCCGACTCGACAACGCGCGGACGTAGTCCGCGGCGCCCAGCCCGGCCCGGCGGCCGAACACCAGCAGGTCGGACAGCGAGTTGCCGCCGAGCCGGTTGGAGCCGTGCATACCGCCGGAGCACTCACCGGCGGCGAACAGGCCCAGGGTCGCCGCGGCGCCGGTGTCGGGATCGACCTCGATACCGCCCATCACGTAGTGACAGGTCGGCCCGACCTCCATCTCGTCCTTGGTGA
>JAGQTW010000467.1 GCA_020438785.1 Mycobacterium sp.
GGACCCGTCGTTCTCGGAGAAGTCGCTGGGGTTCAAGTCGTTCAGCGACTTCCTGCGCTCCCGGGCCGACGTGGTCGAACTGGACGAGAGTTCGACGACCCGGATGGTCAAGCTGCGCTGAGCACCGGCCAGCCGCCGGGATTCTCTAAATTGACGGTACCGCAACCTAATTCGGCGGACCTTGCGTCTCGACCCACGAGGCGCGTAGACCAAAGGTATGAAGGTGGCAATCAGCGGCGCGGGCGTCGCGGGCACGGCACTGGCCTACTGGCTGCACCGCACCGGCCACACCCCGACGCTGATCGAGCAGGCTCCCGCGTTTCGCACCGGCGGCTACATGATCGACTTCTGGGGCGTCGGCTATCGGGTGGCCAAGAAGATGGGCATCGAAGACCAGCTTCTCGACGCGGGCTACGAGATTCAGCAGCTGCGCTCGGTGGACTCCGACGGCAAGGTCAAGGCCGAACTGCCGGTCGAGGCCATCCGGAACCTGATCGGCCACGACTTCACCAGCCTGCCGCGCGGCGACCTGGCCGCGACGGTGTACCGGACCGTGGCCGACAAGGTCGAGACCGTCTTCGGCGACACCATCACGGCCGTGGACGATCATGGCGATGGCGTGCGCCTCACGTTCGGGAACGCCGAGCCGCGGGAATTCGACCTGCTCGTCGGGGCCGACGGCCTGCACTCGAACGTCCGCCGACTGGCCTTCGGCACCGGGCCGGAGGTCGAGCGCTACCTCGGCTGCAAGGTGGCGGCCTGTGTGGTCGACGGCTACCGCCCACGCGACGAGCTGGTGTATCTGACCTACAACACGCTCGGCCGCCAGGCGGGCAGGGTCGCGCTGCGCGAAGACCGCACCCTGTTCCTGTTCATCTTCCGGGCGGAACGCACCGACGCGGGGGCCCAGCCGAAAGACGAGCTGCGCACGCAGTTCGGCGACGCCGGCTGGGAATGCCCGCAGATGCTCGACGCGCTCGACGACGCCGACGACCTGTACTTCGATGTGGTCAGCCAGATCAAGATGGATCACTGGTCGCGTGGCCGGGTGGGGCTCATCGGGGACGCCGCGGGCTGCATCTCACTGCTTGGCGGCGAGGGCACCGGCCTGGCGATGACCGAGGCCTACGTGCTGGCCGGCGAATTGGACCGCGCCAGGGGAGACCATCGAGAAGCGTTCGAGGCCTACGAGGCGCTTATGCATCCGTTCGTCGCTTCCAAGCAGGCCGGCGCCGCCCGCTTCGTCGGGTTCTTCGCCACCCGAACTAGATTCGGCCTGTGGCTGCGCAACATCGTGATGCGCGCGATGAACGTAGGGCCGGTTCTCAGGCTGGTCGCCGGGGATATCCGCGACGACCTTGAGCTACCGCAGTATGCGATCTAGCCGTCGGTCAACACCGCCAGGGCGCCCGAGAGCAATGCAGCACCGAACCCGCCAACTGGCTAGGTGCGCATTGCCATCCCGAATGCGATTGAGAACTTTCCACCCTGGGTACCCGCCTGCCTGTCGTTGCTCCCTGCCCCCGAGGACGGACAGTGTCGAACCGATCAACTGCGCACGGCCCAACTCCCCCCGCCCAGTCGAAGTGGCTGTCGCAGTCCGCGTCGCAGACCCGCGGCTCGGACAAGGGCGAGGTGCAGTTCCACTACGACATCTCCAACGACTTCTTCAAGCTGTGGCAGGACCCGACGCAGACCTACAGCTGCGCCTACTTCGAGCGCGACGACATGACGCTCGAGGAAGCACAGATGGCCAAGGTCGACCTGGCGCTCGGCAAGCTCGGCCTGCAGCCCGGGATGACGCTGCTCGACATCGGCTGCGGCTGGGGTTCGACGATCATGCGCGCCGTGGAGCGCTACGACGTCAACGTCATCGGCCTGACCCTCTCGGAGAATCAGCGCCGCCACATCGAGGAGCACTGGTTCGCCAACTCGAAGAGCCCGCGCCACAAGGAGGTTCGGCTGCAGCCGTGGGAGGAGTTCGACGGCAAAGTGGACCGGATCGTCTCGATCGGCGCGTTCGAGCACTTCGGCTTCAACAAGTACGACGACTACTTCAAGAAGACGTTCAGCTGGCTGCCCGACGACGGGGTGATGCTGCTGCACACAATCATCGTTCCCGAGGACGAGGAAGTGAAGGCGAAAGGCCTGCCGCTGAAGATGTCCACGGTGCGCTTCATCAAATTCATCATGGACGAGATCTATCCCGGCGGTCGGCTGCCGCTGGCCTCGATGGTCAAGCAGCACGCCACCAAGGCCGGCTTCGACGTCACCCAAGAGCAGCACCTGCAGCCGCACTACGTGCGCACCCTGGACACCTGGGCGGCCAACCTGGAAGCCAAGAAGGACGAGGCCATCGCGGTCACCAATGACGAGGTCTACGAGCGGTTCCATCGGTACCTGACCGGATGTGCCGATCTGTTCCGGGGCGGCTTCACCGACGTCTGCCAGTTCACCTGCGAGAAGGCAGCCGGCTAGAAGCGAGATGCACATGGGGGCAACGATGCGGCCGGCGTTCGAGGACGTCCAAGCGCACTACGACATTTCCAACGAGTTCTTCGGGCTGTTCCAGGACCCGACCCGGACCTACAGCTGCGCGTACTTCGAGCGCGAGGACATGACGCTGCAGGAGGCACAGATCGCCAAGATCGACCTGGCGCTGGCCGAGCTCGATCTGCGGCCGGGGATGACGCTGCTCGACATCGGCTGCGGCTGGGGTTCGGCGATGCGCCGGGCGGTCGAGACGTACGACGTCAACGTCATCGGCCTGACGCTCAGCCGCAACCAGTGCGCGCTGGGTCAGCAGCTGCTCGACGAGATGGACACCAACCGCTCGCGCGAAATCCAGTTGCGCGGTTGGGAGGAGTTCGACGAGCCGGTCGACCGGATTCTCTCCATCGAGGCGTTCGAGGCGTTCCCGAAGGAGCGCTACGAGGCGTTCTTCCAGATGTGCCAACGGATCACGCCGCCGGACGGCCGGATGTTGTTGCAGACCATCATGGGCCACCCGCTCAAGCGCTGGCCGGAGATGGGCATCCCGATCACGATGACCGACCTGAAGTTCATGCGGTTCATCGCCAAGGAGATCTTCCCCGGCGGTGCGGTGCCGTGCGACGACGACGTATCCGAATTCGCCGGTCGCGCAGGCTTTTCCATCGAGAGCCTGAACTACCTGACGCCGCACTACGTCCGCACCCTGAACATCTGGGCGCAGCGGCTGAAGGCGGCGCGCGAGCAGGCGATCGCCTACACCTCCACAGAGGTGTACGACCGCTACATGCGCTACCTGGTGGGGTGCTCGGACTTCTTCCAGCGCGGGGTGTCCGAGGTCGGGCAGTTCACACTGGTGAAGCGGCACTGAGTCGGCGAAAAGTCGCTCAGAGCCGGGCACATCGTGTGTCGGTCGTCACTCCGGGAACGTCCGCCCCACCTGCTATGCTTATCCACAACGTTGGCGTCCACCAGATGCCGACAGCGTCGTGAAACTCCTTCACTTCACCGGCCCGCAAGGGCCGAGTTCAGCTGATTCAGTGCCACCGAAGCACACAGTCTCGCGGCGATCGATGTTGCCAACCGGCAATCTCGCCACCTTGTGCTGATCTGCGCTGACGATCCCCGTCGCCGGACCCGGCACAACCCGATGCCGGAAAGGCACCGAGAACCATGACCACCAAGACCTTCGCCGAGCTCGGCGTGCCCGCACCGCTGGTGCGCGCGCTCACCGACGCCGGCCTCACCCATCCCTTCCCGATCCAGGTCGAGACCCTGCCGGACACCCTGGCCGGGCGCGACGTGCTGGGCCGCGGCAAGACCGGCAGCGGTAAGACGCTGGCGTTCTCCATCCCGCTGGTCGCCCGGCTCGCCGACCACAACCGGCAGTCCAGCAGGCCGTCGGGCCTGGTGCTGGCCCCCACCCGGGAGCTGGCCACCCAGATCACCGCGACCCTCGAACCGCTGGCGCATGCCTACGGCCTGAAGGTCACCACCATTTTCGGTGGCGTGCCGCAGGGCCGGCAGGTCAGTGCGCTGAAGGCCGGCGTCGACATCGTCGTCGCCTGCCCCGG
>JAGQTW010000061.1 GCA_020438785.1 Mycobacterium sp.
GACGGGCTGGACCTTCTGGTACTGGCCTCCGAGCAATTGCGGGCCGTCCGATAGCGAGCGAATCGGGTAACCCCCCGGGGGAAGTGATGGGCGAAGCGACAAGGGGGTGAGGTGGTGAGCGCCGTCGCCGTGCTCTTGATCACCGTCGGCTGCGCCGACATCGTCCGACGGTTGACCGCGCGCACCTGGGCCGCGGCCCTGGCCGCCGTGCTCGCCGCGCCCGGCACCGCCGCGCTGTGCGGACTGTGGCGCCTCGGGGACGTTCTGCTGATCGGGATCGTCGCGGTGTCCGCGGCCGGCTGGGAGTTGGCCTGCGCGCACGCGGAGCGGGTGGGCGGGCGCAGGCAACTGGCCCCGTTGGTGTTGTTCGTAGCGGTGATCGCCGTGCTGGTGCTGCTGTCCGGGCTCGGTTCCCCCGTCGGCGGCCCGATACGCGCCTGGTCGACGTGGGCGACGCTGCCCGGATTCGATGCGCTCGACCCCGGCCGGGTCGTGATGGTGGTCGGGGTCGTGCTGCTCCAACTGGTGACCGGCAACCAGTTGGTCCGCCTGCTTCTGGGATCGGTCGGCGCGGTGAAGCCCGCCGGTGAGCCACAGCCCTCCGACCGCCTCAAGGGCGGCCGGCTGCTCGGCCCGATGGAGCGGTTGCTGATCCTCGGACTGAGCCTGGCCGGCCAGCTCACCGCGGCGACCGCGGTGGTGGCGGCCAAGAGCATCATCCGCTTCCCGGAGATCAACGCCCAGAAGGTTCGTGACAACGGCGGCATCGGCATCGACGACGTGACCGAGTATTTCCTGGTCGGCAGTTTCGCGAGTTGGATCGTCGCACTGGGCGGCCTCGCACTGGCGCAGTAGCCGCCGGGCTCGGCTCGCGGGATTACGCCTTCGCACTCAGGTGACGTCCCTAGACTTCGGGTCATGAAGACCAACGCCGCGGTGCTGTGGGAAATCGACGGAGACTGGCAGATCGAGGAAGTGGACCTCGACGGCCCTAAAGAGGGCGAAGTCCTGATTGAATTCGAGGCCACCGGGTTGTGCCACTCCGACCAGCATGTGCGCAGCGGTGATCTCGCCGGGGTGCCGCTGCCCATCATCGGCGGGCACGAGGGCGCGGGAATCGTCCAGGAGATCGGCCCGGGCGTGCGTGATCTCAAGCCCGGCGACCACGTCGTGACATCGTTCCTGCCGGCTTGCGGGCGTTGTCGGTGGTGCGCCAGTGGACATCAGAACCTCTGCGACCTCGGCGCGCTAATCCTCGCCGGAATCCAGACCGACGGCACCTACCGCCGCAAGGTCAAGGGCCACGACGTCGGCACGCTTGCCGGGGTCGGCAGCTTCTCGCAATACGGCACGCTTTCGGATGCGTCGGTGGTCAAGATCGACGACGATCTGCCGTTGAATCGCGCATGCCTGCTGGGCTGCGGGGTGATGACTGGCTGGGGGTCGGCGGTCAACACCGCCGACATCCGGCCCGGGGACACCGTCGTCGTCATCGGGTTCGGCGGCATCGGCAGCGGCGCCGTCCAGGGTGCCCGGCTGGCCGGTGCCGAGCGGATCATCGTAGTCGAACCCGTGGAGTCGAAGCGCGACAAGGCTTTCGAGTTCGGTGCCACCCACTTCGTGACATCCATCGCCGAGGCGACCGCGCTGGTCGCTGATCTGACCCGCGGCGTGATGGCCGACTCGGCGCTGCTGACCGTCGGCGTCGTGGAGGGGCCGATGATCAACGACGCGTTCAACATCATCCGCAAGGGCGGCGCGGTGGTGCTCACCGGCTTGGCGCCGACCGAGGACCTCAACGCCCTTTTGCCGATGGCGTGGATCACGCTGTTCCAGAAGCGGCTGCTCGGCAGTCTCTACGGCGAGGCCAACCCGCGTGCCGACATTCCGCGGTTGCTCAACCTCTACCGCGACGGCCAGCTGCTACTCGACGAAACGGTGACGCGCGAGTACAAGCTCGCCGACATCAACGAGGGCTTCGACGACATGCTGGCCGGCCGCAACATCCGCGGAGTCATCCTGCACGACCACTGACTCGGGGCCGTGTTGCGGATGAAACCGCACACCCAACGAGAAGCGCGGCCGCTCAGAGCCGTTCGATGATGGTGACGTTGGCGGTGCCGCCGCCCTCGCACATCGTCTGCAGGCCGTAGCGCCCGCCCGTGCGCTCGAGTTCGTTGAGCATGGTGGTGAACAGCTTGGCGCCGGTCGCCCCGAGCGGGTGACCGAGCGCGATCGCGCCCCCGTTGGGGTTGACCTTCGCCGGGTCGGCCTTGGTCTCCTTGAGCCAGGCCATCACGACCGGCGCGAAGGCCTCGTTGATCTCGACGACGTCGATATCGTCGATCGTCAGGCCGGCCTTCTCGAGCGCATAGCGGGTGGCCGGAATGGGCCCGGTGAGCATGAACACCGGATCGGCGCCGCGGGCGCTGATGTGGTGGATGCGGGCACGCGGTGTCAGCTTGTGGTCCTTGACCGCCTGCTCGGAGGCGAGCAGCACCGCGCTGGCGCCATCGGAGATCTGGCTGGCCATCGCCGCGGTGAGCCGACCGCCCTCCCGCAGTGGCTTGAGTGCGGCCATCTTCTCCAGGCTGGACTCGCGCGGGCCCTCGTCGGTGCGGAACGATCCGACCGGGACGATCTCGTTCTCGAAATGCCCGGCGCGGATTGCCGCGAACGCCTTCTCGTGGCTGCCGAGGGCGAACTCCTCCATCTCCTCGCGCGAGATGTTCCACTTCTCGGCGATCATCTCCGCGCCGCGGAACTGGGAGATCTCCTGATCGCCGTAGCGGTGCAGCCAGTTCTCCGACTCGTTGGTCGGCGAGGTGAACCCGAACTGCTCGGCGACGGTCATCGCCGAAGAGATGGGGATGGCACTCATGTTCTGCATGCCGCCGGCCAGGATGAAGTCCGCGGTGCCGGCCATGATCGCCTGCGCGCCAAAGGAGATGGCCTGCTGGCTCGAGCCGCACTGCCGGTCCACGGTAACCCCGGGCACCTCTTCCGGATAGCCCGCGGCCAGCCAGGTGTTGCGCCCGATGTTGCCCGCCTGCGGGCCGATGGTGTCCAGGCAGCCCACCACCACGTCGTCGATGGCGGCGGGGTCGACGTCGACGCGGTCGAACACGCCGCGGAACGCCGCCACGCCCAGGTCGATGGGGTGAACTTTGGCCAGCGATCCGTTGCGCTTGCCGACGGCCGTCCGTACGGCCTCGATGACGTATGCCTCAGCCATGCCGATCTCCTTGTGAGTTGTTCTGCGCGGATATTCCACCCAGCACGATGGATAGGTATTGGCGGCCAACCTCTTCCGCCGTCAACGGCCCACCCGGTTGATACCAACGTACCGACACCCAGGTGGTATCGCGAATGAACCGGTAGACCACATCGACGTCGATGTCGGGACGGAAGCAGCCCTGCTCGATGCCCTCGTTGAGCAGGTCGAGCCACATCTTGCGCTGCTCTTTGTTGCGGATGTCGACGAAGTCGAACTGCGGCAGCGACGACAGCCGCTTGGCCTCGTCCTGATAGATCACCACCTGGGCGTGGCGGTGCTCGATCGCCTCGAACGACGCCATGAACAGGCCTTTGAGCCGTTCGAGCGGATTGGGCTCGGTCTCGACGATCTCCTGGTAGCGGGCGAACAGCCAGTCCAGGAAGTCCCGCAGCACCTCCTCGACCATCTGCTCCTTGCTCTTGAAATGGTGATAGAGACTGCCGGACAGGATGCCCGCCGAGTCGGCGATGTCACGCACGGTGGTGGCGCGCAGGCCCCGCTCGGCGAACATGGTCGCGGCGAGATCGAGCAGCTCGTCGCGACGGCTGACCGGCTGTTCTGTCATGGATGCTGGCTCGATGCCGAAATCACTTCGCCGGTCAGGTAACTGGAGTAATCACTGGCGAGGAAGGCGATGGTGGCGGCGATCTCCCACGGCTCGGCGGCCCGGCCGAAGGCCTCGCCCTGCGACAGCCGATCGAGGAAATCGGCCGAGCTGACCTTCTCCAGGAACTTGTGCCGTGCAATGCTGGGGCTGACCGCGTTGATCCGCACCCCGTACTCGACGGCTTCGATTGCGCTGCAACGGGTCAGCGCCATCACGCCGGCCTTGGCCGCGGCGTAGTGCGACTGGGAGTGCTGCGCGCGCCAGCCCAGTACGCTGGCGTTGTTGACGATCACGCCGCCGTGGCCCGCCTCGCGGAAGTAGCGCAGGGCCGCGCGGGTCGCCCGCATCACCGAGGTGAGGGTGACGTTGAGCACGCGGTCCCATTCCTCGTCGGTCATGTCGACCACGGGTGTCTCGCCCCCCAGGCCGGCGTTGTTCACCAGGACGTCGAGGCGGCCCAGCCGGGTGGTGGTCGAGGCGATCAGGGCGTCCACCTGGGCGGTGGAGGTGACGTCGCACGCCACGCTCTCCACCCGGCCCAGCCCCAAACCGGTTAGCTGGTCCCGGGTTTCGCCGAGGCGGCGTTCGTGATGGTCGGAGATCATGACGTCGGCGCCCTCGGCCAGCGCGCGGCGGGCGGTGGCCGATCCGATGCCGGTGCCGGCCGCGGCCGTCACCACCACGACCTTGCCGGTCAACAGCCCGTGGCCGGCGACCTCCTGCGGGACATCCGCCAATGACGCCACTAGCCCTTCACCTCTCGCGGGAGGCCGAGCACGCGCTCGGCGATGATGTTGCGCTGAATCTCGTTGGAACCGCCGTAGATGGTGTCGGCCCGGGAGAACAGGAACAGCCGCTGCCACTCGTCGAACTCGCCACCTTCGGTAAGCAGGCCCGCCTTGCCCCTGATGTCCATCGCCAGCTCGCCGAGATCCCGGTGCCAGTTGGCCCACAACAGCTTCGACACGTTGTCCATCCCGGGTTGCTCCACGTCCATCGTCGCCATGGCGTATGACCGCATGGTCTGCAATCCGGCCCAGGCCCGGGTCAGCCGCTCGCGGATCAGTGGATCGTCGATCGCGCCATTGGCCTTGGCGAGCTCGACGATGCCGGAAAGTTCACGGGCGTAACGGATCTGCTGACCCAGGGTGGAGACGCCGCGCTCGAAGGTCAGGGTTGCCATGGCCACTCGCCAGCCGTCGCCCGGTTCACCGACCACCAGGTCGGCATCGGTGCGGGCGTCGGTGAAGAACACCTCGTTGAACTCCGAGTCGCCGGTGAGCTGGACGATCGGGCGGATCTCGATGCCCGGCTGATCCAGCGGTACCAGCAGGTAAGACAGTCCGGCGTGCCGCTTGGAGCCCTTCTCGCTGCGGGCGACCACGAAGATCCACTGCGCCCAGTGCGCCAAGGACGTCCATACCTTCTGGCCGTTCAGCACCCACTGCCCACCCTCGAGCACGGCGGTCGTGGCGACGTTGGCGAGGTCGCTGCCCGCGCCGGGTTCGGAATAGCCCTGGCACCACAGTTCGGTCACGTCACGGATGGCGGGCAGAAAGCGCTGCTGCTGTTCGGGGGTGCCGTAGGCGATCAGGGTCGGGCCGACGAGTTCCTCGCCCAGGTGGTTGACCTTGTCCGGGGCGTCGGCTTTGGCGTACTCCTCGTAGAAGGCGACCCGGTGCGCGACGGTCAGTCCGCGGCCGCCGTGTTCGACCGGCCAGCCCAGGCAGGTCAGGCCGGCGGCGGCCAAGAGACGGTTCCAGGCGAGCCGTTCTTCGAAGGCCTGGTACTCCTTACCCGGGCCGCCGAGCCCCTTGAGCGCGGCGTACTCGCCGACCAGGTTGTCGGCCAGCCACTCACGGACCTCAGCCCGGAACTCATCGACCGTTATCACCCCTGTAGGCTAACCTACCAAGCACTTGCTTTGTTAGGCCGGCCGGTGATGAGGTGCGCGGATCCCGGGCAAGCCAGACCAGAGGAGCATCGATGGAGCGCAGCGATCCGCGCACAACGCCGGCGGTGCTCGACCGGATGGCCCGCGAACTCGGCGATCACGACGCGCTGATCACCGCTGATCGCACGTTCACGTTCGCGCAATTGCGCGACGAGGTGCGCCGGACCGCGGCCGCGATGATCGGGCTGGGCGTCCGGGCCGGGGACCGGGTGGCGATCTGGTCGCCCAACACCTGGCACTGGGTGGTCGCGAGCCTGGCCACCCATTACGCGGGCGCTGTGGTCGTTCCGCTGAACACCCGGTATACCGCGGAGGAAGCGGCCGACATCCTCGCCCGCACCCACGCGCCACTGCTGATCGCGATGGGCCGGTTCCTGGGCGCCGACCGGGTGGCGGACCTCGACCGCGCCGCACTCCCCGATCTGCGGCACATCGTGCGGGTGCCGATCGAAGCCGACGACGGAACCTGGGACGAGTTCATCGACGGGCCCCCCGCACCGATGTCCGAGGTCGACGACCGGGCCGCGGCCCTCTCCGCTGACGACGTGTCCGACATCCTGTTCACCTCGGGGACGACCGGGCGCAGCAAAGGCGTGTTGTGCGCGCACCGGCAGTCGCTGTCCGCCTCGGCGGCGTGGGCGGGATGCGGTCAGCTCACCAGCGCCGATCGCTACCTGTGCATCAACCCGTTCTTCCACAACTTCGGTTTCAAGGCGGCCATCCTCGCCTGCCTGCAGACCGGCGCCACCCTCATCCCTCAGCTGACCTTCGACCCCGAACAGGCGATGCGGATGGTCGAACAGCACCGGGTCACGGTGCTTCCCGGCCCGCCCACGATCTTCCAGATGCTGCTCGACCACCCGGCACTGCGACACCATGACCTCAGTTCACTGCGGTTCGCGGTCACCGGCGCGGCCACGGTGCCCGTCGTGCTGATCGAGCGGATGCAGACCGAACTCGACTTCGACATCGTGCTCACCGCTTACGGTCTGACGGAAGGCAGCGGCTTCGGCACGATGTGCCGCGCCGACGATGACGCCGTCACGGTGGCCACCACCTGCGGGCGCCCGATCGCCGACTTCGAGTTGCGTATCGACGCGACAAACCACGAAGAAGCCGGTGAGGTGCTGCTGCGCGGCCCCAACGTGATGCTCGGCTACCTCGACGACCCCGAAGCCACCGCCGCCGCCATCGACACCGAGGGCTGGCTGCACACCGGTGACATCGGAACCGTCGACGCGGCAGGCAATCTGCGCATCACCGACCGGCTCAAGGACATGTACATCTGCGGTGGCTTCAACGTGTACCCCGCCGAGGTCGAGCAGGTGCTGGCCCGGCTGGAGGGAGTGGCCGATGCGGCGGTGATCGGCGTGCCCGACGAGCGGCTCGGCGAGGTCGGCCGGGCCTTCATCGTCCGCCGGCCCGGCAGTGACCTCGACGAGCCGGCCGTGATCGAGTACACCCGAAAGCACCTGGCGAACTTCAAGACACCGCGCTCGGTGGTATTCGTGGCCGAGTTGCCGCGAAACCCCGGCGGCAAAGTGGTCAAACCGACACTGCGGGAGATGGTCTGATGGATCTGACCTACGACGACAGCACGTGCGCCTTCCGCGACGAGGTACGCGCCTTCCTCGCCGCCAACAAGGCGTCGTTTCCCACCAAGTCCTACGACACCGCCGAGGGCTTCGAACAGCACCGGCGCTGGGACCGCGTGCTGTTCGATGCCGGCCTGTCGGTGATCACCTGGCCGAAGAAGTACGGGGGCCGCGACGCCACGCTGCTGCAATGGGTGGTCTACGAGGAGGAGTACTTCCGCGCCGGGGCGCCGGGTCGCGCCAGCGCCAACGGAACCTCGATGCTGGCACCGACGCTGTTCGCACACGGCAGCGAGGAGCAACTGGACCGGGTGCTGCCCAAAATGGCCAGCGGCGAAGAGATCTGGGCCCAGGCGTGGTCGGAGCCGGGGTCCGGCAGCGATCTGGCCTCCCTGCGGTCCACCGCCACGCCGACCGACGGCGGCTGGCTGCTCAACGGGCAGAAGATCTGGTCCAGCCGGGCACCTTTCGGCGACCGGGCCTTCGGGTTGTTCCGATCCGACCCCACCGCCGAACGACACCGTGGGCTGACTTACTTCATGTTCGACCTCAAGGCCGACGGCGTGACGGTACGCCCGATCGCCCAGTTGGGCGGTGACACCGGTTTCGGCGAGGTCTTCCTCGACAATGTCTTCGTACCCGACCACGACGTCATCGGTTCGGTGCACGACGGCTGGCGCGCCGCGATGAGCACCACGAGCAACGAGCGCGGCATGTCGCTGCGCAGCCCGGCACGCTTCGTGGCGCCGGCCGAACGGCTGGTCGCCGAATGGAAGGCCAGCGGTTCGGACCCCGCCCACGCCGACCGGGTGGCCGATGCCTGGATCAAGGCCCAGGCCTACCGGCTGCACACCTTCGGCACCGTCACCCGGCTTTCCGAGGGCGGGGAACTGGGTGCGGAGTCGTCGGTGACCAAGGTGTTCTGGAGCGACCTCGACGTGGCGCTGCACCAGAGTGCGCTCGAATTGCGCGGGCCCGACGCCGAACTGGCCGACTCCTGGACCGATGGGCTGCTGTTCGCACTCGGTGGCCCGATCTACGCGGGCACCAACGAGATTCAGCGCAACATCATCGCCGAGCGGATGCTCGGGCTGCCCAAAGAGAGCTCTGGGAAGGCGAGATGAAATTCGCACTCGACGAACAGCAGCGTGACTTCGCCGCCAGTGTCGACGCCGCGCTGTCGGCGGCCGAAGTCCCCGCCGCCGTACGGGCCTGGGGACAGGGTGACACCGCGCCGGGCCGCAAGATCTGGTCCACGCTGGCCGACCTCGGCGTCACCGCGCTCGCGGTGCCGGAGAAGTTCGACGGTATCGAGGCGCACCCGGCGGATCTGGTGGTCGCGCTCGAGCGGTTGGGCCGGTGGTGCGTTCCCGGTCCGGTCGCCGAGTCGATTGCGGTGGCGCCCGTCCTGCTCGGCAGCCGAGACGAATGGGCCGAACGGTCGGCGGCACTGGCGGCCGGTGAGTTGGTCGCCACGGTGGCACTGCCGCCCACAGTCCCGCGCGCCGTGGACGCCGACTTCGCCGGGTTGATACTTCTCGCCAGGGACGGCCGGGTGGCCGAGGCTACCGCCGCGGACGCGCACGAGTCGGTCGACCCGGCGCGAAAGCTGTTCGACGTCAACGCCACCGGCCCCGCCCAACCCGCCGACGTGGCCAGGGCCTTCGAATTCGGGGTCCTGGCGACGGCCGCCCAACTGGTCGGTGCGGGGCAGGCGATGTTGGACATGTCGGTGGAGTACGCCAAGCAGCGCAGCCAGTTCGGCCGCATCATCGGCAGCTACCAGGCGATCAAGCACAAGCTGGCCGATGTGCACATCGCCCTGGAGTTGGCCCGGCCCCTGGTGTACGGCGCGGCGCTCTCGCTGGCGGACGGGTCTGCTGATTCCGCACGGGATGTCAGCGCCGCCAAGGCTGCGGCATCGGATGCCGCGCTGCTGGCGGCGCGCTCGTCGCTGCAGACGCACGGTGCCATCGGATTCACCTCCGAGCATGACCTGTCGCTGTGGCTGCTGCGGGTGCAGGCGTTGCATTCGGCCTGGGGCGACCCGACCACCCACCGGCGTCGAGTGCTGGAGGCATTGGCATGACCTCACTCGAAGAGCGTCAGATGTTGCGCGAGACCGTCGCATCGCTGATCGACAAGCACGCGTCGTCGGCCGCGGTGCGCGCGGCGATGGAATCCCCGCGCGGCTACGACGAGTCGCTGTGGTCGATGTTGTGCGAGCAGGTCGGCGTCGCCGCGCTGGTGGTGCCCGAGGAGTTCGGCGGCGCCGGGGGCGAGTTGGCCGACGCCGCAGCCGTTCTCGAGGAACTGGGCCGCGCGCTGGTGCCCACTCCCCTGCTCGGGACGACGCTGGCCGAGCTGGCGCTGCTCGCCGCCGACGAGCCGGATACCGATACCGTCGAGCAGCTGGCCGCCGGGGAGGCGATCGGCGCGGTCGTCTTCGATCGCGACTACGTCATCAACGGTGACATCGCCGATGTGGTGATCGCGGTGGAGGATGCGCGGCTGGTGCGCTGGAAGGATGTCAGCGCCGAGGCGGTGAGCACCGTCGACCCGACCCGCCGGCTCGCGCGGGTGACCCCCGGCACCACCGAGACGATCGGCACCGACCCCGGCATCGCGGATACCGCCGCCATTCTGCTGGCGGCCGAACAGGTCGGTGCCGCGAGCCGCTGTCTGGAACTCACCGTCGACTACACCAAGGAAAGGGTGCAGTTCGGCCGGCCGATCGGCAGCTTCCAGGCGTTGAAACACCGGATGGCCGACCTGTACGTCGCGGTGCAGTCGGCGCGGGCCGTCGTCGGCGACGCCATCGCCGAGCCCACGGCGAGTTCCGCGGCTCTGGCGCGGCTCGCCGCCAGCGAGGCCTTCACCACGGTCGCCGGTGAGGCGATCCAATTGCACGGCGGCATCGCGATCACCTGGGAGCACGACATTCAGCTGTACTTCAAACGCGCGCACGGCAGCGCGCAACTGCTCGGTCCACCCCGAGAACAGTTGCGCAGGCTGGAATCCGAGGTGTTCTAGGCGCTCACGCCGTCGCGCGGTTGGTGGTCAGCCGTCGGACATCGGCGCGGTCGACATCGGCGAGATCAAGCCCTCGGGTCTCGCGGGTGAACGCCAGCGCGACCAGGGTTATGACTGCGGCGGTCGCCAGGTACAGCGCGATGGGAAGCGCCGAGCGGTAGACCTCCAGCAGCTTCACCGCGATGATCGGGGCCAGTGACCCGGCGAAGATCGCGGTCACCTGATAGCCCAATGACACACCGGAGTAGCGCATCCGGGTCGGAAACATCTCGGCCATCATCGCCGGCTGCGGGGCGTACATCAGCGCGTGGATCACCAGACCGATGATGATCGCGGCCATGATCAGCTGATAGCGCCCGCTGCTCATCATCGGGAACGCGAAGAATCCCCATGCCCCGGCGCCGATCGCGCCCACCAGGTAGACCGGCCTGCGGCCGAACCGGTCCGAGAGCCTGCCGACCTGCGGGATGACGATGAAGTGCACGAGGTGGGCGACGAGCAGCCACCACAGGATGTCACTGGTGTCGGCGTGAACCTGAACCTTCAGATAAGTGATGGAGAAGGTGACCACCAGGTAGTACATGATGTTCTCCGCGACCCGAAGTCCCATGGCGGTGAAAACCCCTCGCGGGTAACGCCGCAAAACCTCGACGACGCCGTACGAGCCGGCCTTGATCTGCTCGGCCTCCTGCTGGGCCTCGACGAAGATCGGCGCGTCGCTGACCTTGGTGCGGATGTAGTAACCGACCAGCACCACCACCGCCGACAGCCAGAACGCGATCCGCCAACCCCAGGATAGGAACGACGCCTCGGTCAGGGTCGCGGTCAGCGCGAGCAGAACGACGGTGGCGAGCATGTTGCCCACCGGTACGCCGGCCTGGGGCCAGCTGGACCAGAATCCGCGTTTCGGGTCCGGGCTGTGCTCGGCCACCAGCAGCACCGCACCGCCCCATTCGCCGCCGACCGCGAATCCCTGTATGAAGCGGAGCACGACCAACAGCGCAGGCGCCCAGTACCCGATTTGCGCGAAGGTGGGCAGACAGCCCATCAGAAAAGTGGCGGCCCCGACGAGCAGGATGGAGAACTGCAACAGCTTCTTGCGCCCGTACTTGTCACCGAAGTGGCCGAAGACGATGCCGCCCAGGGGACGGGCGGCGAAGCCGACCGCATACGTGACGAATGCCGCGAGGATGGCGTCGAGATCGCTTGTGCCCTTCGCGAAGAACACCTTGTTGAACACCAGGGTGGCGGCGGTGCCGTACAGAAAGAACTCGTACCACTCCACGACGGTGCCGGCCATCGAGGCGACGACGACCTTGCGAAGACCGGAGACGGCACTCGTGACGTTCATCGGTCACATTGTGTCGAATGCGTGCGCTGTGAGTACCCAAACGCCTACATGAAGCCGAGAACCCTCGCGGCCCGATCAGCAGTTGCGGCGCCGGCGAGCTGACGCATCATCAGAAGTCCGTCGAGCAGTGCCAGGGTGGCCGCGGCCTCGGCCCGGCAGGTCTGCGCGTCGCCGGTGAAGAATCCGCTCAACCAACCGATCCAGCCCTCGGTCAGCTGACCGGCCAGTCCGGCGAATGGCTCGATGCCGGCGGTCGCCTGGCCGATGGCCTCGAAGTACAGCCCGAAGATCGGATCGGTCTCGGCGGTGGCGAGCACCGGCCATGCCTGCCTCGCGAGTTCCAGGTGACCCGCTGCCGGCGCGGTGAAGGCACCGGCCAGGACCGTCTGCAGTTGCACGGCCACGTCGCCGAGGATGGCCACGATCAGTTCGGTCTTCGACGGGAAGTAGTACACGATGACCCGATCGCTGACGCCCAGCCGACGGGCGAGGCGCCCGAACGTCAACTGGCTCAACCCCTCGGCCAAGGCCGCCTGCAGCGCCCCGTCGAGGATCTCGTCCCGCGAATACTTGTGCCCCATCGGGTCTTGATTGTAGTGGTTACTACGTTTATGGTTCGTAGTGATTACTACAAACGGAGGTGAGACATGGCGTCCCTTGCCAGCAACACGGCCGCACCCGCGTCCCCGTCGACAGTCACCCGATACGGAATCCCGTTCATCTCGGTGGGCCGGATCTTCGCCGGCATACTTAGTTGGGCCAGCCCCACGGCGTCTTCCCGCGTCTTTCTCCTTGGCCGGCCCGCCCCGGACGGTCGCGCGGGAATGATGTTCCGACTGTTCGGCATTCGTGACCTCGCGCTCGGTCTTGCGCTGCAGCACCCGAGCGCCGATGTGCGCAAGGTGGCACTGCAGGCCGGGGTGGCGATCGACTCGGCCGACGTGCTGGCGACCCTCCTGGCGGTTCGCGCCGGCGCGCCGAAATCGGCCATCCTGGGTGCGGCGGGCGGCGCAGTGCTGTTCGTGATGCTGGGACTCAAAGCGCTGACCGAAAAGCCCTGATTTCCGGCCCGGGCTTGCCTGGCGGTGCCGCGCTTTGGTGAAGTCATCGCATGCCTTTCATCGACCATGACCGCGGGCGCGCCTACTACCGGCACTGGGCGGCCGAGGATCCGCGGGCCGCGGTGGTCTTCCTGCACGGCTTCGGCGAGCACAGCGGCCTGTATCACCGGTACGGGTTCGCGCTGAACGCGGCGGGCATCGACCTGTGGGCGGTGGATCAATTCGGCCACGGGATGACGCCGGGAGAACGGGGGAACTTCGGCTCCATCGAGGACAGTTCGGCGCTGGCAGAGGGACTCACCGAACTGGCCGAGCAGGCCCACCCGGGCATCCCGCTTGTGGCACAGGGACATTCGTTCGGTTCGATCGTCACACTGTTCCGGCTGCTCGCGCAGCCGCAGCGGTACCGGGCTGGTGTGATCTCCGGCGCGCCGCTGGTGCCGGTCGCGGCACTGCTCGACAGCGACTCCTCGTTCGACCTCGACCCGGTCTGGCTGTCCAGCGACCCGTTCTACCTCGATGCATTGGAGAACGACCCGCTGGCCTTCGTCGACGGGAACGGCACGGTGCTGACCCGCGAGTTGGACCACGCCTGGGACCGCTTCGGCGCTGAGCTACCCGGGTTGACCGTGCCGACGCTGGCCGTCCACGGGGAGGACGATCCGATAGCGATGATCGGCGCGGTGCGCGCCTACGCCGACGAGGTCCCGGCGCTGCAGGTACAGGCATTCGACGAGGCCCGCCACGACATCCTCAACGAGTCGGCGCACCGCGCGGTGGCAGCCGCGATCATCGCGTTCATCGATCGGGTCGTCCCCACCGCGGACCAATGACACCCCGATGAATCAGCCCAGGATCAGACGGGTGGCGTCACGCAGGACCCGCGCCCGGCCGCCGACGAGCCGGTCGGCCGCGATCAGGTGGTCGCCGATCACCAAGGAGAATGCCAGCATCGCCCGGGCCTCGACGTCGCCTGCATCGCCGGACAACGTGGAGATCAACTCGCGAAGGTAATCCATCCTGCGGTTGTCGACCCGGCGCAGTCGGGCGGCGACCTTGGCGTCGCGGCGGGCCCACTCCCGCACGGCGAGGTCGATCGGCAACAGGTCGGGGGCAAAGGTCAGCATCCCGGCCTTGCGCGCCTTGCCGGCCGCATCGCCACCCTCGGCTTCGACGCGGCGGCGCACGTCATCGGTGCTGCGCTGCTCCCAGGCGTCGAGCATCGCGTCGACGAATTCTGCGCGTCCACCGAACTGGCGGTAGAAGCCGCCGCGCGTCACCCCGAGGCGTTGGGCGAGCACCTCGACGCGCACGGCGCCGGGTCCCTCGGTGGCCAGCAGATCCAACCCGGTGTCGATCCAGAGCTGCCGCGAGGTTCGGACTGGTGGAGCCACCTTAGATACAGTACAGTACTGTATCTATGGAGACCGGAAACGACACGCTGCGCGCCTACTGCACGCTCGATCGCATCGACCACGCCGACACACACCTGGTGGTCGCAGACAGAGCAGATCGAATGACTCCCGAGTCGTGGGCCCGTGAGATTCTCGAAGGACCCCCGGCCGTGACGCGGGCGCGGCTGACCGCGGGCTGGACGATGCTGGGGCTGCGGGTGCACCACCGCGGACCCGATGCGATCGCGGGCTGGCCGATCGCCTGCCGGGACGCCGAACACATTCGGCTCCAGGGTGATTCGCTGATCGGGTTGACAGGTCAGCTGGTTACCCGGGCAACCGGCGCCGGCGTCGAGTTCGCCACCTTCGTCCAACTGGGCAACCCGATGGCGCGGGCGCTGTGGGCCAAGGTGCTGCCGACGCATCTGGAGATCGTCGACTCGCTGCTGCGGAGGGCCGCCGAGCGGGCCGGTTAGAGCCAGGTGTCGTCGGTCGTCGTGGTGAGGAACGCCTCGAGGTCGTCACGCCACTGGGCGGGGGTGTTCTTGTCCGGCTCGATGCCGGTGTACTCGCCGCGGTAGAACAACAGCGGGCGCGGCTTGACCTTCGGCACCTCCGAGAGCGACTGCACCAGCCCGAACACCACGAAGTGATCGCCGCCGTCGTGCACCGAGTGCACGGTGCAGTCGATGTGGGCCAGCGAGTTGTCCAGGATCGGCGAGCCGAGCTTGGACGGGTGCCAGTCGACGCCGGCGAACTTGTCCGGCTCCTTCGACCCGAACCGGGCGCATATCTCGCGTTGCTTCTCCGTCAGCACATTGACGCAGAATTTCCCACTGGCCTCGATCGCCTGCCAGGACCGGGACATCTTGGTGGGGCAGAACAGCACCAGCGGCGGCTCCAGCGACAACGCGGCGAACGACTGGCAGGCAAAGCCGATCGGCACGTCGCCGTCGAGCGTGGTGATGATCGTGATACCGGTGCAGAACTGTCCGAGCACATGACGAAACGTGCGCGGGTCGAGGGGCTCACCCGACATGTCGGCGCTAGCCCGCGTGCGAGCCGACCGAGAAGTCGTGTCCCCACAGGCTCACCGCGGTACTCTCCCGCGCAACCCAGCCGTGGTCTTCGACCTGCAGCCCCTCGCAACCGAATTCGACGTCGAACCCGCCCGGCGTCTTCATATAGAACGACAACATCTTGTCGTTCACGTGCCGGCCCAGCGTCGCCGACATCGGCACCTTGCGGCGCAGCGCGCGATCGAGGCACAGCCCGACGTCATCGCTGTTCTCCACCTCGACCATCAGGTGCACCACCCCACTCGGGGTCGGCAGTGGCAGGAACGCGAGGCTGTGGTGGCGCGGATTGCAGCCGAAGAAGCGCAGCCACGCCGGGGCGCCGTCGGCGGGCCGGCCGACCAGTTGTGGTGGCATGCGCATGGAGTCCCGCAGCCTGAAGCCGAGGACGTCGCGGTAGAAATGCAACGCCTCGGCGTCGTCCCGGCACGTCAACACGACGTGGCCGAGGCCCTGCTCGCCGGTGACGAATCTGTGGCCGTACGGGCTGACCACGCGGCGATGTTCCAGTGCCGCACCGTGAAAGACCTCCAGGCAGTTGCCGGACGGGTCGGCGAACCGGATCATCTCGTCGACCCGGCGGTCGGCGAGTTCGGCCTGGGTCGCCTCCTTGTAGGGCACGCCCTCCATGTCCAGCCTGTTGCGAACGTCCTGCAGTTCGGCGGCATTCGCGCATTCCCAGCCGGCCTCGGCGAGTCGGTCCCGGTCGCCGGGCACGATCACCAGCCGAGCCGGGAAGTCGTCCATGCGCAGGTACAGCGCACCGTCGATGGTGCCGGTGCCCTCGACCATGCCCAGCACCTTGAGCCCGTACTCCCGCCACGCCGCAACGTCGGTCGACTCGAAACGCAGATACCCCAACGATCTGATGCTCATGCGCGATCCGCCTCCGCTACTCGCTGTCCGCTCATGCGCCACCTCCGAGGAAGTCGATGGTCAGCCGGTTGCGCTCGTCGAGTGTCTCCAACCGAGCTCAATGTCCACATTGCCCGAAAAGGTGCAGCCGCGCCCGCGGAATGCCTCAGGGCCACCGGGGCACCGTCAGACCATGGTGTCGCCGAGTGGCAGCCCGAACTCCTGGTTGCCGTACATGACATAGGCCCGCTCGGCGTCGTTGGCGGCGTGCACCCGGCCGGCGTGTGCATCCCGCCAGAAACGCTGCAGGGCAGTCTCGGTCTGCAGTGCGGTGGCGCCGGCGCTCTCGAAGAGGCGGTCGATGGCCGCGATGGCGCGCTGGCTGGCGCGCACCTGATCGCGGCGGGCCCGGGCCCGCAGCGACAGCGGAACCTCCTGGCCCGCGTTCAGCAGCGCGTACTCCTCGGCGAGGTTGCCGGACAGCTGACGCCAGGCGGCGTCGATGTCGCTGGCCGCCTCGGCGATCCGCACCTTCGCGAACGGATCGTCCTTGGCCTTCTCACCGGCGTAGGCGGCCCGCAGACGCTTGCCCTGGTGCTCGATGTGGGCGTCGTAGGCGCCGTACGCCATTCCGACGATCGGGGTGGAAATCGTGGTGGGATGCATTGTCCCCCAAGGCATCTTGTACACCGGTGCGGTGTTTGTCGCCAGGCCCGGCGCGGTGCCGTCGCTCATCTGCTTGAAGGACTGGAAGCGGTGCCGCGGGACGAAGACGTCCTTGATCTCCAGGGTCTTGCTGCCAGTGCCCTTCAGGCCGACCACGAACCAGTCGTCGACGATGTTGTAGTCGCTGATCGGGATCAGGAAGCTGCCGAAGTCGACCGGCCTGCCGTCCTTGATCACCGGGCCGCCG
>JAGQTW010000468.1:0-2269 GCA_020438785.1 Mycobacterium sp.
CACCCCGAATGCGGTTGCGCCACATCGGCGCTCTACCTCGCCGGCGAGGGCGCCTTCCCGGCGGACCGGGTCAAGATCCTCTCCACCGGTGGCATGCTCGACGCCGCCAAGGCCTCACACGCCAAGCAGGTCCTAGTGGCCACTGAGGTGGGCATGCTGCACCAACTGCGCCGCGCGGCACCGGGTATCGACTTCCAGGCGGTCAACGACCGCGCCTCGTGCAAGTACATGAAGATGATCACCCCCGCCGCATTGCTGCGGTGCCTGGTCGAGGGTGCCGACGAGGTGGATGTCGACCCGGAGACCGCCCGCCTGGCGCGGGCCAGCGTGCAGCGAATGATCGAGATCGGCCAGCCGGGCGGTGGCGAATGACCCGCCGGTTCGCCTGCGGGCTCGGCAGCGGCGGTGTCGACTGGCAGCAGCGCGCCGATGTCGTCGTGATCGGCACCGGTGTGGCCGGCCTGGCCGCGGCCCTGGCGGCCCATCGAAAGGGCAGTCGCACAGTCATTTTGAGCAAGGCCGCCGAGACAGCGACGTTCCACGCCCAGGGCGGTATCGCGGTCGTGCTGCCGCACACCGAGGATTCCGTCGACGCCCACGTGCGTGACACGCTGGTGGCCGGAGCCGGGCTGTGTGATCCCGAGGCGGTGCGTTCCATAGTCGCCGACGGGTATCGCGCGGTGGCCGACCTCGTTGCCGACGGGGCGCGGTTCGACGAGAGTTCGCCCGGTCGGTGGGCGCTCACCCGCGAGGGCGGCCATTCGATTCGCCGGATCATCCACGCCGGCGGTGACGCCACCGGCGCCGAGGTGCAGCGCGCCCTCGACCACGCCGCCGCCACGCTGGACATCCGCCGAAACCACGTCGCGCTGGAGATCCTGCACGACGGCGCGGCGGTGACCGGTGTGCTGGTACGCAATGCTGACGGCCTCGGCGTGGTGCACGCACCGTCGGTCATCCTGGCCACCGGCGGCCTCGGTCACCTCTACAGCGCCACCACCAACCCCGAGGGCTCCACCGGCGACGGGATCGCGCTGGCGTTGTGGGCCGGCGTCGGCGTCAGCGATATCGAGTTCATCCAGTTCCACCCGACCATGCTGTTCGATCGCAACGCGACCGGGCGGCGGCCGCTGATCACCGAGGCCCTGCGCGGCGAGGGCGCGGTGCTGCGCGACGCCCGGGGCGACTCGGTGACCGCCGGGGTTCACCCGATGGGCGACCTGGCCCCACGCGACGTCGTCGCCGCGGCCATCGAGGCCCAGCTGCGGGCGACCGGCGACGAATGCGTGTACCTCGACGCGCGGTCCATCGACCGGTTCGAGCAGCGCTTCCCGACGGTGACCGCGGCCTGCCACGCCGCCGGCATCGACCCGACCACCCAGCCCATCCCGGTGGTCCCGGGCGCCCACTACAGCTGCGGCGGCGTCCGCACCGATGTGCACGGACGTACCGAACTGGGCGGTCTGTTCGCGGCCGGCGAGGTGGCCCGCACCGGGATGCACGGCGCCAACCGGCTGGCCTCCAACAGCCTGCTCGAGGGGCTCGTCGTCGGCGGCCGTGCGGGACGCGCCGCGGCGGACCATGCCCGCGCCGCGGATGCTCCAATGGCCAAAGCGGAACTGGTACAGCGGGATACGATCGACCGCGAGCTGCTGCAGTCGGTGATGACGCAGTACGCCTCGGTGGTGCGCGACGGCGACGGGCTGCGACGGGTGACCAACGCCCTGGCCGCAGCGACGCCGCGGCCGATGAGCACCCGCGCCGCGTTCGAGGACGCCGCGCTGACCACGACCGCCCGGGTGGTCGCCGCGGCGGCCGAGGCCCGCACCGAAACCCGCGGCTGCCACCACCGCAGCGATTTCCCGGACACCGATCCGGCCCAGGCGGTCAGCCGTACCGTGCACGCCGAACCGGCCGTCGCCTGCCTTCCATGAGCCTCAGCGCCGACGAGCTGGTCGCCGCCCGCGAGACGATCCAGCGCGGCCTCGGCGAGGATCTGCGGTACGGGCCCGATGTCACCACGCTGGCGACAGTGCCCCGGGACGCCACGACCGTGGCCGCGCTGGTGTCCCGGGCGCCCGGCATCGCTGCCGGTGTCGATGTCGCCCTGCTGGTGCTCGATGAGGTTCTCGGCCCCGATGGATACCGGATGCTGGACCGCGTCGAGGACGGAACCCGGCTCCAGTCGGGCGCGGTGCTACTGCGGGTCGAGGCGCCGACGCGGGGCCTGCTGACCGCCGAGCGCACCCTGCTGAACCTGGTGTGTCAC
>JAGQTW010000468.1:2335-3450 GCA_020438785.1 Mycobacterium sp.
ACCCGCAAGACGCTGCCCGGCCTGCGGCTGCTGCAGAAGTACGCGGTGCGGGTCGGCGGCGGGGTCAATCACCGCCTCGGTCTCGGGGACGCCGCGCTGATCAAGGACAACCACGTCGCCGCCGCGGGTTCGGTGGTCGCCGCGTTGCGCGCGGTTCGGGCCGCAGCGCCTGACCTGCCGTGCGAGGTCGAGGTGGACACCCTCGAGCAACTCGACGAGGTCCTGGCCGAGGACGTCCAGTTGGTACTGCTGGACAACTTCCCGGTGTGGCAGACCCAGATCGCGGTCCAGCGCCGCGACTCCCGTTCTCCGGCAACCAAACTCGAGTCGTCCGGCGGCCTGAGCCTGGAAAGCGCCGCGGAGTACGCCGGCACCGGGGTGGACTACCTGGCGGTCGGCGCGCTCACCCACTCGGTGCGGGTGCTCGACGTCGGTCTGGATATGTAGTCGGCCTGGACATGTAGCCGCTCAGGCGATGTCGGCGGCGAACGCCCCGACGCCCCGGCGCAGCTGGCTGCGCGCCATCCGCGGCAGGCCCGGTTCGTCGGTGCCCGCGGGAATCACCCTCGGGTTGACCAGGTGCAGGTCCTGGCCCCGCACGTGGATGTCGGCCTCCCCGGCGGCAAGGATGTTCTTGACCCAGTTGGTCTTGCCGTGGATCAGCAGGATCACGATCGTGTCGCCCTTGCGGTAGGGCGTCACCACCGTCTCGTAGGCGGCGCCCGAACTCCGGCCGCGGTGCTTGATGATCGCCATCCCGGGCAGGTGTTTGGCGAGCGGGCTGATGATCGGGTTGAGGTACTTGATCTGGAAGTTCTCCGCCCAGACGGGGACCTTCATTGGCACGTCGGGGGTGTTGTTCGGGTGGTCTTTGGTGGACATGACCCCCATCATGCCGCCGCGCCGCGGCGCACGAACGACAGCACCACCGCGGCAGTGGCGAACAGACCCGAGAAGGTCCGGTTGAGCACCGTCTGCTGGCGCGGGGTCCGCAGCCAGCGCAGCAGCCGCGCCGCCATGCCGGTGTAGGCGCCCATCACCACCAGGTCGACGGCCACCATGGTCGACCCGATCGCGAGGTACTGCGGCAGCAGCGGCGCCGTCGGTACGACGAA
>JAGQTW010000062.1 GCA_020438785.1 Mycobacterium sp.
GTTTCCCGCCACCACTTTCCGAGGTTGCGGCCGTCGCGACCGACGACCTCGATGGCCGGGAAGTTGGCCTCCCACAGATCGAATCCCGTTGCCAGCACGAGGGTGTCGATGACGGCCTTGGAGCCGTCGTTGGCGACGATGCCGTCCGGTTCGATCCGATCGATACCGCTGTCCTGTAGGTGCACCGTGGACTTGTTGAAGGACTGGTAGTAGCTGTTGGAGAACGTCGGCCGCTTGCACCCGAAGTCGTAGTCGGGGGTGAGCCTGCGCCGCAGATCCTTGTCGCGGATCGTGACGAACCGGTACATCTTGGCCAAATCGCTTGCGGCGATGTTGAACCGGCCGCGGAAGGTTCGGCGGTGCACCACGGCGACGTAGACCATGAACTCGTACAGCGCGTCGGTGACGACCCGGATGGCGCGCTGGGCCAGCGGCAGCCGGGCGAACAGCCGCTTGGCCCGTGCGGAGAACGGCACGTCGACCTTGGGCACCACCCAGATCGGGGTGCGCTGGTACACCGTGAGGTCGGCCGCCGCCCTGGCCAGTTCGGGGATGAGCTGGACGGCCGTCGCGCCGGTGCCGATGATGCCGATGCGGCGGTTGGTCGGGTCGTAACTGTCGTCCCAGTCGGCGGTGTGGATGATCGTGCCCTCGAAGCCGGTGATGCCCGGGATCTCCGGGGTCAGCGGCTGGGACAGGAAGCCGGTGGCGGTGATCAGATATCGCGCGGCGAGCGTCTCGCCGCCGGCCAGCGCTACCCGCCACACGCCGGCGTCCTCGTCCCACCGGGCGCCCTCGACCGTCGTGTTGAACCGGATGTGGCGGCGCACGTCGTACTTGTCGGCGACGTCGTCGGCATACTGCTTGATCTCCGTGCCGGTGGAGAACAGTCGCGACCAGTTGGGGTTGGGCTCGAAGAAGTACGAGTAGCTGGTGGTGGGCACATCCACCGCCAGCCCCGGGTAGTGGTTGACGTACCACGTTCCGCCCAGGTCGTCCTCGCGCTCGAGAAGCACGAAATCGTCGAAACCCAGCCGCTTGAGCTGGATCGCCGCCCCGATTCCACCGAATCCGGCCCCGACGATGATTGCGTCGAACTGATGCTCGGCCATGTTTCGACGGTACCGGAGCAGGTCAGCGCATCCGAATCGCCGCGTCGACGGCCATCCTGGGCACGTCCAGGGTCTTGGAGCCCAGGTCGTGCCGGGCGCCGGTGATCTCGACGATCTCGGTGGGCGCTGCGACGAGTTCCACGGCCGAACGCAGTTCCTGGATGGTGCCGAACGGGTCGGCGGTGCCCTGGGTGAACACCGTGGGTGCGGTGACGGCGGCGAAGTGCTCGGTGCGCAGCCGGTCCGGCTTGCCCGGCGGGTGCAGCGGATAGGAGAACAACGTCAGGACGTCGACCAGTCCGGGATGCTCGGCGACCACCATGGAGGTCTGCCGACCGCCGTAGGAGTGCCCACCGGCGATCACCGGTCCGCGCGCCACCCCGCGGACCACCTCGATGGCCTCGAGAACGCCGGCGCGGTCGGCGGCGGCCGATCCCGACGGCGGGCCCTTCGGGCGCCGCCGGCGATAGGGCAGGTTGTAGCGCACCGCGAGCCACCCGCGTTGCGCCCACTCGTCGCAGATGCGGATCAGCAGGGGTGATTCGCGGCTGCCGCCGGCACCGTGGGTGAGGACCACCACGCCGGCCGGGGTGCCCGCGGGTGCGTGCGCGACGCCGGCGATGTCATCGAGATCGGGGGTTGTCACGCCTGCAGCCGCCACAGCGCCGACACCGGGCCGTGCCCGCCGCCCAGCGGATACGCCGACTTCAGGCATTCGGTGACCCAGGCCTTGCCGAAGGCCACGGCGTCGGGCATCGGATAGCCGTGGGCCAGCGCACACGCGGTGGCCGCGCCCAGGGTGTCGCCGGCGCCGTGGTCGTGCACGGTGTCGATGCGTGGGGCGTCGTACTCGTGGAACTCGGTGCCGTCGTACAACAGGTCCGGACTGTGCTCCGCGCCGCGCAGGTGGCCACCCTTGACCAGGGCCCACCGCGGACCCAGCGCGTGCAGGGCCTTGGCGGCGTCGCGCTGGGTCGCATCGTCGACCACATCTATCCCCACCAGCAGGCGCACCTCGTCGAGGTTGGGTGTGACCAGGCTGGCCAGCGGAAACAGCTCGGTGCGCAGGGTGTCCAGCGCCGAGGGGTGCAGCAGCGGGTCGCCGTGCATGGAGGCGCACACCGGGTCGACGACGAACGGCACGGTGCCGGCCAGCCCCAGATCGCGCCAGCTGCCCGCGACGGTCTCGATGATCGCCGAGGAGGCCAGCATGCCGGTCTTGGCGGCCTGGACTCCGATGTCGGTGGCTACCGCCTTGATCTGGCCGGCGATCACATCGGTGGGAATCTCGTGAAAACCCTTGACGCCCAACGAGTTCTGGATGGTCACCGCGGTGACGGCCACCAGCGAGTGCACCCCGAGCAGGGCGAAGGTCCGCATGTCGGCCTGGATGCCGGCGCCGCCGCCGGAGTCCGAGCCGGCGATGGTCAGCACCCGCACCGGGGTTTCCCGCGGTGGGGTCAGGGGCAGGTAGTTCACGGCTGCGAGTTTTCCAGAGGGATGTACACCCGGTTGCCGTGTGCGGCGAACTCCTCGGATTTGGTGGCCATTGCGTCGCGCACGTCCTGCGTGATGCGCATCGAGCAGAACTTCGGCCCGCACATCGAACAGAAGTGGGCCGTCTTGGCCGGCTCGGCGGGAAGTGTCTCGTCGTGGAACTCCCGTGCGGTGTCCGGGTCGAGCGAGAGGGCGAACTGGTCGTTCCAGCGGAACTCGAAGCGGGC
>JAGQTW010000469.1 GCA_020438785.1 Mycobacterium sp.
CCGAGATCCGGCTGATCACCTCCGAGCTGGCCACCGACCTGGCCCGGTTCCCGGAGCTGACCACCTGGAGCACAGAGGATCTCAACATCCTGGCCAGTCTGTTCGTCAACTCGATGATCATCATCGCCGAGGCGATCGAGGACGCACCGGACGCGGCCGCCCTCGAGGAGATCAAGCGCACCGCCGTCAAGCAGCTGCGGATGATCACCATCGGGGTCCGCGGCTGGCGCAGCTCGCCACCCGGGGACGGTGCGGCCGAGTCCGCGGAGGACCGCGAGATCACCCTGCTGCGGGAGATGTTCGAGTAACGCCCTCGGCTTCAGCCGCCCGGGAACGGGAACAGGGAAGCATGGCCAACTCACGTCCCGCCGTGCTGTTCGACATCGACGGCACGCTGGTCGACTCGAACTACTTGCACGTCCACGCCTGGCAGCGGGCGTTCGCCGAGGTCGGCCTGCCGGTGCAGGCCTGGCACATTCACCGGTCGATCGGGATGGACGGTGCCACCCTCGTCGACGAGCTGTCCCAGGGTGCACCCGGGGATGTGCAGAAGCGGCTCAAGGACTTGCACACCCGCTACTACCAGGCCGGCGCCGCGCTGCTGACCACACTGCCCGGTGCCCGGCGGCTGCTGCGGACGGTGGCCGAGTGCGACCTGCAGGTGGTCCTGGCCACCTCGGCGCCGGAAGACGAACTCGCGCTGCTGCGTTCCACGCTCGACTGCGATGACGTCGTGTCGGCTATCACCTCCTCGGCGGATGTGGAGCGGGCCAAACCGAACCCCGGCATCGTCGAGGTGGCGCTGGCCAAGGCCGGCGTTAGTGCCGAGCGCGCCGTCTTCGTCGGCGACGCGGTGTGGGATGTCGAGGCCAGCGGTCGGGCCGGGGTGCCGTGCATCGCCGTGCTGTCCGGCGGGGTGTCGCGATGCGAGCTCGAAGAGGCCGGTGCCGCAGCGGTTTTCGATGATCCTGAGGATCTCCGCGAACACCTTGGGGACACCGCCATCACCACGCTGCGCTGACCGGTCACCGGCCGCGTTTCACCGCGGCGGGCAACGGGTAGTGATCCTCCATGACTCTGCCGGTGCGCCGACGGCACCCGAGGGTCGCACCGGCGGAGTTGAAGGAGCGCTACCGCGACCCACCCGACGGTGTGCGGGCAAACATGATCCTTTCGCTCGACGGCGCCGCCGCGGTCAACGGACTGGCCGGCCCCCTGTCCGACGAGACCGACCATAGCCTGCTGCTGAGCCTGCGCGGGTTCGCCGACGTGGTGCTCGTGGGGGCAGGCACCGTGCGCGCCGAGGGCTACGGGCCGGTGCGGCTGACCGCCGACCAGATCGCCGAGCGGCGCCGTCGGTGGGGAATCGGTACGGTGCCGCCGATCGCGGTCGTCACCCTCACCGGCAACCTGCCCACCTCGCTGTTCATCGACCCGGACCGCCCGCCGATCCTGGTCACCACCGCCCAGCTGATCCGGTCCCGCCCCGAGCTGGCCGGCTCGGCCGACGTGGTCATCGCCGGGGAGTCCGTCGTCGACATCGGAGCCGCGGTCGCCGCGCTGAGGCGGCGCGGGTTGCGACGCATCCTCTGTGAGGGCGGGCCCACCCTGCTCGAGGAACTGATCGCCCGTGACCTCGTCGACGAGATATGCCTGACCATTTCACCCACGCTTGCCGCAGCACCGGCCACCGCGCGGGTGGGCGCGTCCCGCGTCCCGACTCGCATGGCGCTGCGACACGCGGTCTGCATCGACGACTACGTCTATCTGCGGTACGTCCGGCCGGGCGGGGGTCCGGACAGGGAAGTCGACGAGAACGGGAGCGACGCGACATGACCGGATCCGAGGAGTTGCGGGGCCGACGGCCCAACGGTGTCGGCGACGATACGGTCGAGGCGGTGGGCGCGGTCACCGAGGCGCTGGAGTGGGTGGAGCGGGCCCGCGGTCACCTCTACGAGTTCCATCAGCAGATGGGGCGCGCCGACCTGCTGCTGGGCGAGGCCTGCGACAAGTTGCGCTCGGCCGGGCACGGCCCGGTCGCCGACCGGCTGGCCGAGGAGATGGTTGGCCGCAACGTGCTTTACGGGCGCTGGACCTTTCAGATCGTGGAGGAGTTCGACGACAACTACTGGTCGGTGCTGCGCGAACACGAACGCTCGGTGCGCGCCGAACTGACCGGGGGTGCGCGCCACGTCTACGAGGCCGAGATGAAGGACGACCGCCGCACCCGCGGCCGACCCGGCCACGAAGCCGCACCGTGACGGCGCCGCCGTCGGGTCCGTCGCCCTCTGGTTGAAAGCAGCACCAATCCGGGTACCCCGCAGGCTCCGGGCCTGCCCGCGGGTCCACGCAGCACACAACCGAGGGAGCACAACCACGTGACCAAGGCAGCCCCGATCGCCGGCACAGAGGTATGGCCGGGCAAGGCCTATCCGCTGGGAGCCTCCTACGACGGCTTCGGCACCAACTTCGCGGTGTTCTCCGAGGTGGCCGAGCGGGTCGAGCTCTGCCTCTTCGACACCGAGGGCGCCGAAACCCGGATCGCGATGCCCGAGGTCGACGGCTTCGTCTGGCACTGCTACCTGCCGAACATCGAACCCGGCCAATGCTACGGCTACCGGGTGCACGGCCCCCACGACCCGGCCCAGGGGCAGCGGTGCAACCCGAACAAGCTGCTTCTCGACCCCTACGCCAAGGCCATCGACGGCCACTTCGACTGGGACCAGTCGCTGTTCGGCTACAACTTCGGCGAGCCCGACAGTCGCAACGACGACGACTCGGCGGCCCAGATGCCGAAGTCCGTCGTGATCAACCCGTACTTCGACTGGGGGGTCGACCGCCCGCCGCAGCGCGAATACGCCGACAGCGTGATCTACGAGGCGCACGTCAAGGG
>JAGQTW010000470.1 GCA_020438785.1 Mycobacterium sp.
ACCACCAGCACCGGCGGCAGCCCGGCTGCCGACACGGTGTGCGGCGCGCTGGTGGCCGGCACCGGCCAGAAGGCGCAGGTGTCCAGCGGCGCGTGGCCGGTGAACTCCCCATAGCTCATGAACGGCGCCGCCTGCCGTGCGCGCCGGTCCTCGTCGACCACCGCCGCGCGGTCGGTGATCGGCGGGGAGTCGACGCAGTCGATGGCGGTCTCGGCGTCGTTGCCGTTGTTGTAGGCACCGTCTTCGTCGCGGCCCCAGTAGTCGTCGGCCAAGCCGAGCAGGGTGTCGCCGCGGCCCTTGGTCAACTCGGTCAATCCCTCGCTCAGCTGCTTCCAGGTTTCGGGCGAGTACAGCGCGGAGATGGTGGCGGTGACGGCGTCGGGATAGCTCAACCCGCGCGGGTCCTTGGTGGCCGCGGGCTTGCCGACCAACGGGTCCACCAGGTTCCGGTAGACGTCGACGGCCTTGGCCGGGTCGGTGCCCAGCGGGCAGTCCCGTTGCTTGGCGCAGTCGGCGGCGTAGTCGTCGAACGCCTTCTGGAACGCGGCGTCCTGGTCGATCTCGGCCTGCACCGGATCGGCGTGGGGGTCGATTGCGCCGTCGAGGATCATCGCGCGCACCTTGTCCGGGTAGGCCTCGGCGTAGGTGGCGCCGATCAGCGTCCCGTAGGAGTAGCCCAGGTAGGTCAGCTTCGCGTCACCCAGCGCCTCGCGCAGCCGGTCCAGGTCGCGGGCAACGTTGACGGTCCCGACGTTGGCCAGGAACTCCTTGCCCATCTTGTCCACGCAGCGCTGGACGTACTGCTTCTCGGTGTCCTCGATGTGCGCGACGCCGGCGGGGCTGTAGTCGACCTGCGGATCGGTGCGCAGCACGTCGTTGTCGTGGTCGGAATTGCACTGCAGCGCAGGGGTTGACGAGCCCACCCCGCGGGGATCGAATCCCACCAGATCGAACCGCTGACGCACCGGCTTCGGCAGCGAGTCGACGAGGTTCAGTGCCAGGTCGATGCCGGAGCCGCCCGGGCCGCCCGGGTTGATCACCAGCGAGCCGATCCGCTGGCCGGTGGCCGGGAACCGCAGCAGCGCCAGGGTCGCCGTGCCGCCGTCGGGATCGGCGTAGTCGACCGGAACGGTGAGCTCGCCGCACTGCGCATCCTTCGGCAGGTCCAACTCCGCGCTGTCGGTCTGGCACGGCGCCCACTGGACCGGGGGCGCCGGCGGCAGCGGCGGCCCCGCCAGCCCGGGCGTCCCGGCCACCTCGGTGCTGCAGCCGGCCACCACGGTGACGGCGGCGACCATCGTCACCGCCCACGCGCCGTGGCTCATCCGGACATGCTCGCACGCGCGGAACCCGGTGCGCGCCCTGTACTAAGCGGATTCACATGTGCGACGGCGGTGCGCCTCGATGTCGGGGGCGAAGGCCACCAGCGCGCTGCGGATCATCCGGGCGGTGCCGTCCGGGTGCCGACAGGATCCGCGCCCGTCGACCAGCCCGGTCACCCGGCGGATCTCCGTCACCAGCGCGTCGTCGACCCGGTTGGAGGCCAGTTCGGCGAGCAGCAGCGCCAGCGTCGGCAGGCCGTTGCGGCACGGGCCGCACTGCCGCGCGCTCTCCCCGGCCAGGTACTCGGTGATCTGCGCGGTGCGACCCAGCCCGCACACGTCGGGCGCCAGCGCGTGGATGATGCCGGCCCCGGGGCTGGCGCCGACCGTCTGCAGCGACGCCCGCGAGAGCCGCAGACCCTCCAGCGCGCCGGCCGGGATCCAGGTGCCGTGGTAGCCACCGACCAGGATCGCGCGGAGTTCTGTGGCGCCGGCTTGGGCGAGCAGCTCGGTCAGAAGCACCCCGGTCGGGACCTCGATGACCCCGGGGTCGGCGACCGCTCCGGACAGGGTGACGAGCATGCTGCCGGGATCGGCGTCATCGCCCACCGACCGGAACCAGTCCGCCCCGAACCGGGCGATCAGGCCGATATGGGCAAGTGTCTCAACGTTGTTCACCAGCGTGGGCCTGCCGTGCACCCCGGAGACCGCGCTGACGACGGTGCGGTCACGCGGCAGCGCCGGCCCGCCCTCGACGTGGCGGATCGCCGCGGACTCCTCGCCCGCCACGAACGTGTCGGGTGCGGTGATCAGTGTGACGGCGTGCTGGTCGATGCCGGCGGCCCGGCGCTCGTCGAGTGCCTTCTCGGCCGCCGGCACGGCGTCCTGGTGCAGATACAGGTAGACCTTGTGCGCGTTGACCACCTCGGCGGCGGCCTGCAGCCCGTCGAGCACCAGATGCGGTGCGCGGCTGATCAGACTGGCGTCCTTGTGGCTCAGCGGTTCACCCTCGGCGCCGTTGCCGATCACCACCGGCTTGGCGCCGTGGATGGCGGCGAGCTTGCGCGGGGTGGGGAAGCCGGCGCCGCCACGCCCGGACAGGCCGGCCTGCTCGAGCTGCGAGATCAGTTCCGGCCCAATGAATTCCGGTAGCTCCCCGAAGCACGCCCGGTTCTCGGCCAGGGTGGGGCCGGCGGCGAACAGCCGCGGCATCGTCGGGGGTGCGGCGCTCATCGGCGCTCGGTTTCGATGTCGCGGTACTCGGTGAAGTTCGGCAGCAGCCGCCACACGACGGTGGCGAGCACGAGCAGCGCGCACACCCCGGCGAACGCCAGGAACCAGATGTGGCCGCGGTCGGTGCCGTTGCCGATCGCGTGCGCGAAGGCGATCGGCCACAGCGCGTAGGTCAGCCAGTGCACGACCCGGAAGGCCAGCGGCCCGATGCGGTGCCGCAGCAGGCTGGTGATTGTCACGACGATCAGCAGGTCGACCGCCAGCGTGCCGAGCCCCTGCCATACCGGCCGGTACTCACCGATGAACGGGACGACGAAGTCGACGACGCGCAGCTGCGCGTAGGGGTCGAAGAACAGCAGCCCGACGTGCAGCGCCACCAGCAGGGTGGCGGCCAGCGCGACGAAGCGGTGAACGTCCTCGACGCCGAAGCGGGGCAGCCAGGCCAGCGGCCGGCCCGAGCGGGTGGCGATGCCCAGGGCGATCGACAGCGTCAGGAACGCCAGCGCGACGATGCCGGTGCCGCGGCCCAGCGCCCAGAGCGCCTCGCTGGTCATGACCCGCGGGCGCGGGTGACCGGCGGGGAGAAGCTGTTGCCGCCGGTGCTCCGGCTGCCGCCGGCCGGGACGTGGCTGGTGCGGATCGGGAACGCGGGCTGGGCGGGGGCCTGCTGCACGGGCGCCTGCTGCACGGGGGCCTGCTGCACCGGGGTCTGGTACACCGGCTTGGGCGGGGTGTAGACCGGCTGGACCGGGGCCTGCTGCGGGACGTACACCGGCTGCGGCGCGACCACCGGCGCCGGGGCCTCGGACGGCAGGCCCCCGTCCGGGTGGGGCAGGCCCGCGTCGGCGGGCGGGGGTGGCGGCTCCGGGGTGCAGGCGGCCCAGGCCTGCGCCCAGTCGAGGAAGTCGAGGTAGGCCGGGTCGTCGAGCCGCGGGAACTTGTCGCCGCCGCCGTGCTCCAGGCCGCCCACCCGCCGGGCCAGCGGCTTGAGCAGGATGAGCGACTGCGTGGGATCGGCGTGGTCGACGAAGCCCATCTGGGTGACGCGGCGGGACGTCTCGCGGGCGGCGTCGACGTCGGGGGCGTCCACCA
>JAGQTW010000471.1 GCA_020438785.1 Mycobacterium sp.
CGGTGCGGCTGGCCGAGGCGATCCGCCGGTTCGGGCCGATCTTCGCCCAGTACTACGGGCAGTCCGAGGCGCCGATGGTGATCTCGTACCTGGCCAAGGCCGACCACGACGAGAAGCGGCTGACCTCCTGCGGGCGGCCCACCCTTTTCGCCCGCACCGCACTGCTCGACGCCGACGGCAAGCCGGTGCCGCAGGGCGAGGTCGGCGAGATCTGTGTGTCCGGGCCGCTGCTGTCCGGCGGCTACTGGAACCTGCCCGAAGAGACCGCGAAGACGTTCTCCGGCGGGTGGCTGCACACCGGGGACATGGCCCGCGAGGACGAGGACGGTTTCTGGTTCATCGTCGACCGGGTCAAGGACATGATCGTTACCGGTGGCTTCAACGTGTTCCCCCGCGAGGTCGAGGACGTCGTCGCCGAGCACCCGGCGGTGGCGCAGGTCTGCGTGATCGGCACTCCCGACGAGAAGTGGGGTGAGGCGGTGACCGCGGTGATCGTGCTGCGGCCCGACCATCCCTCCGACGAGGAGTCGGTGGCGCGGGTGACGGTGGAGATCCAGTCCGCGGTCAAGGAACGCAAGGGCTCGGTGCAGTCGCCCAAGCAGGTGATCGTCGTCGACTCGGTGCCGGTGACCGCGCTGGGCAAGCCCGACAAGAAGGCCGTGCGGGCGCAGTTCTGGGAGGGTGCGGGACGAGCGGTCGGTTGACCGCTAACTGAGCGCGGCGGCGAACAGCAGGCCGCCGGCGATCAGGCCGATGCCGAAGACGGCCTCGCCCTGCCCGGTCGACACCGCTATCACCATGCCGACGATGGCCCCGATCGCGATGACGGCCAGCACGATGGCCATGAACACACGCTGGAAGGCGCCTTCGGTCGTCGACGAGGGGCGAGCAAGGCTCGAATCGTTCACAACAGCCATCGAACACCTCCAAGTGTGAGCGCGTTCACAATACCAGAGGGGCGTGACCGACGTCACATCCAACCGCAAGGACTTTCGCCGGCGATGCGACGATGGGGCCATGCCCCTGCGCGCCGTCCTGTTCGACTTCTCCGGCACGCTGTTCCGGCTCGAGGAGGACGACAGCTGGTTCGCCGGGATGTCAGTGGCCGGCGGCCCTGTCGACGAGCACGTCCAGGCCGAGCTGATGGAGCGGCTCACCCACCCCACCGGCCGGATGGCCGGGATGTCCGAGCAGGCCTACCGGGCCTGGCTGGACCGCGACCTGGCGCCGTCGCTGCACCGCGAGGCCTACCTGCATGTGCTGCGCGAGTCCGGCCTGCCCGACCGGCACGCCCGCGCGCTCTACGACCGGGTGGTCGACCCGGCGTCGTGGACGCCCTACCCCGACACCGTCGAGGTGCTCGACGCGCTGCGCGGGCGCGGGGTGAAGTCGGCCGTCGTCTCCAACATCGCCTTCGACCTCCGTCCGGCGTTCCGGCGGGCCGGCGCGCAGGTCGACGAGTTCGTGCTGTCCTACGAAGTCGGCGCGGTCAAACCCGACCCCCGGATCTTCCACGCCGCGCTGGACCGGCTGGGCGTCGCCGCCGCGGACGCGGTCATGGTCGGCGACAGCGAGGAGAACGACGGCGCCGCCCGCGCGGTGGGCTGCGATTTCGTCCTCGTCGACCCGCTGCCCACCGATCAGCGGCCGCGGGCGCTGATCGACGCGCTCCTGGGGTAGGTCCGTTGTGCCCGGCTACGAGCGACTATCCGAGGGTTGTCGGGTGCATATGCGACGGTGCAGGCATGCCCGATCGCTATGTGTTGCGGGGCACTGAGTTGCGGTATTGCCTGACCCGGCTGTTGCAGTTGCAGGGCCAGAGCAGCGTCACCGAACTCGTTGCCGCACTTGATGACTGGAACTTCACCGTCCCGGGGCGGCCGACGAAGACGGTGTCCGACGCCTTGCGTTGGGAAATGCGAAGGGACCGGGTGCGCAGAAGGGGCCGCGGCCGTTACAGCGCAGCGGGGATGCCGCGCGGCACCGAACACCGCATCATCACGCGGGTGCAGGCCATGCGGGAAGCGGCAGAGTCGCTCACTGGTGGACAGTGTGT
>JAGQTW010000063.1:0-5098 GCA_020438785.1 Mycobacterium sp.
TGACGCCGCCGACGACGATGAACAGTTGGATGGCCAGGGTCGCCGACAGCCCGGCCGCCAGCAGCTTGCCGAAGCTGTCGCGCACGGCGATCGCGGTCCGCAGCCCGCGCAGGATCACGATGGTGTACAGCATCAGCACGCCGGCCAGGCCGACCAGGCCCAGCTCCTCCCCGACGGCGGCGATGATGAAGTCGGTGGAGGCCGCCGGAACGGTGCCAGGCTGGCCATTGCCCAGTCCGGTCCCGAACACGCCGCCGGTGGCGAAGCTGAACTGGGACTGCACCATCTGGTAGCCGGAGCCCTCGGGGTCGGCGAAGGGGTCCAGCCAGGTCTCCACCCGGGTCCGCACGTGACCGAACAGGTAGTAGGCCACGACACTTCCCGCGGCGAACAACGCCAGCCCGATCACCACCCAGCTGAACCGCTCGGTGGCGATGTAGACCATCACGAGGAACGAGGCGTACAGCAACAACGAGGTGCCCAGGTCCTTCTCGAAGACCATCACCCCGACCGAGGCGATCCACGCCGCCAGCAGCGGGGCCAGGTCCCGGGGCCGCGGCAGGTCCATCCCCAGGAAGTGCTGGCCGACGCTGGTGAACAGGTTGCGTTTCGCCACCAGCACGGCGGCGAAGAAGATCAGCAGCAGGATCTTGGAGAACTCCGCCGGCTGAATGCTGAAGCCGGGCAGCCGAATCCAGATCTTGGCGCCGTTGGTCTCGGAGAAGCGCGCGGGCAGCAGCGCCGGAATGGCAAGCAGCACAAGACCGGTGAGTCCGCAGATGTAGCCGTAGCGGGCCAGGATGCGGTGATCCTTGAGGAAGATGATGACCAGGGAGAAGCCAACGACGCCGAGCAGGGTCCACAGCATCTGCTGTTCGTCGTTGGGCCCCTTGGTCGTCGCATTCAAGGACCCCTCGACCAGGTCGAGCCGGTGGATCATCACCAGGCCGAGGCCGTTGAGCAGCGCCACCACCGGAAGCAGCAACGGGTCCGCGTAGGGCGCGAACCGCCGGATCGCCAGGTGCGCGCAGACGAATAACGTCAGGAAGGCCAACGTGTAGGACACCAGGTCCCAACGGATGCCCTGCTCCTGATTGGCCTCCACGATAAGCAGCGCGACGGTGGTGATCAGGGTGGCGAAGCACAGCAGCGCCAGTTCGGCGTTGCGGCGGGTCGGCAGCGGCGGGGTGACCGCCACCGGTGACTGCGGCTGTGTCGTCATGCCGCCGCCCGGCAGTCGACACCCGGATTCTGGGGTGCCGGTGGGAGTTGGGTAAGCGTCGGGGGCGCCGTGGGAGCCATGGGAGCCGTTGGCGGAGTGGCAGTTTCGGCTGTCGGCGCGGGGGTAGCCGGGGTCGTCGTAGCGCTCGGGGTGCTGCGCGGGGCCGGCGTGGCCGACGATGCGGGCGACGGGCCGGGTGCCGGCACCGGCGTGGGCTTCGGCGGCGGGGGCGTGGGCGTGGGCGCGCACGGCGGCAGCAGCGAACTGTGGGCCAGCTCGCGCAGTTGGCCGATCGCGTTGTCCAGGCTGCCGGCGGGCAGCCCGGCCGAGACCTGGGTACGTTCGGAGGGCCGCAGGTCCTGTAGCCGCATCAGTTGGCAGCCAAGCGATTCCCCCGCTTGGCCGTAGCTGATCTGGGACAGCTCGTTGCGGTCGTTGAGGCAGCCCTGCAGGTACGGCTTCTGCAGTCGGTAGCCCAGGATCGAGCCCTGGATGCCCCGCATGATCGTCACCGTGCCGTTGAAGGCGGTGACGTAGTAGTTGGACTGGATGATCTGGTTGCCCACCACCAGCCCGGCCACGAGCAGCAGCAGCACCAACGTCGCCGCGATGATGACGCGGCGCCGGGAGCGTGGCTTGGGCGGCGGTTCCGGTTCGGCGACAACACGTTTGGCGATGGTGCGTCGCGGGTTGATCGCCGATGCGCGGCCGGCGGCGGTGTTGGGCGGCGCCACATCCTCGTCGTGGCCGGAGACGGCGCCGGCCAGGATGGGTTGCGTCTGGCCGCCGTAGTCGTGGTCGACGACATCGGCGACGACCACGGTGACGTTGTCGGGGCCGCCACCACGCAGCGCCAGTTCGATCAGCCGGTCCGCGCTTTCGGCCACATCCGTGATCTGCAGCGCCTCGAGGATGGTCTCGTGGCTGACCGGATCGGACAACCCGTCCGAGCACAGCAGGTAGCGGTCGCCTTCGCGGGCCTCGCGCATGATCAGCGTCGGCTCCACCTCGTGGCCGGTCAGCGCGCGCATGATCAGGGACCGCTGCGGGTGGCTGTGCGCCTCCTCGGCGGTGATCCGCCCCTCGTCGACAAGGGTCTGGACGAAGGTGTCGTCCTTGGTGATCTGTGACAGTTCACCGTCGCGGAGCAGGTAACCGCGGGAATCGCCGATGTGCACGAGCCCAAGTCGGTTGCCCGCGAACAGGATTGCGGTCAGCGTAGTGCCCATGCCCTCGAGCTCGGGCTCCGCTTCGACGTGCGCGGCAATGGCTGAATTGCCCTGGCGAACGGCGTTGTCGAGCTTGCTGAGCAGGTCCCCGCCAGGCTCATCGTCGTCGAGGTGGGCGAGCGCCGCGATCACCAGTTGGGAGGCGACCTCGCCGGCGGCATGCCCGCCCATACCGTCGGCGAGCGCCAGCAATCGCGCACCGGCGTAGACCGAGTCTTCGTTGTTGGCGCGTACCAGGCCGCGGTCGCTGCGGGCGGCGTAGCGGAGGACCAGTGTCACGGGCGCAGCTCAATCACCGTCTTGCCGATGTGAACCGGCGTGCCGATCGGAACGCGTACTGCGGTGGTCACCTTCGCCCTGTCGAGGTATGTGCCGTTGGTCGATCCTAGGTCTTCCACGTACCAGTCGGAACCGCGCTGCGACAGCCGGGCATGCCGGGTGGACGCGTAGTCGTCGGTCAGTACCAGCGTCGAGTCGTCGGCCCGCCCGATCAGCACCGGCTGGGTGCCCAGCGTGATCCGGGTCCCGGCCAGCGCGCCCTCGGTGACCACCAGATAGCGGGCGGCGTGCCGGTGCTGGCGCGCCGGCAGCAGGGCCCCGCGGAACGCCAGGCCGCGGCGGACCATCACCGCGCCGGTCGGCGCGTAGATGTCGTTGCGAAGGATGCGCAGCACCGACCAGATGAACAGCCACAGCATCAGCAGAAAGCCGGCGCGCGTCAGCTGCAGAACGAGTCCCTGCATCCGGCGTCCTCTCCGTCTTCGTGCCGTCGCCGGGTTCGCCGGGCATCGGCTGATACCGGGCCGACTTCGGCATCGTCACGATACTTGGACGTCGGGACGACGCGAAGGTGAAGCAGCCAGGCCCCACCTGAATCGCTGCCGCCGACGACCTCAGTGAACGCGAACGATGATCTCGGAGTGGCCCAGTCGGATGACGTCGCCGTCGGCCAGCTGCCACTCCTGCACCGGCGCATTGTTGACGGTGGTTCCGTTGGTGGAGTTCAGGTCGGACAGCAGCGCGACCTGGCCGTCCCACCGGATCTCCAGGTGACGGCGCGAGACTCCGGTGTCCGGCAGCCGGAACTGGGCGTCCTGGCCACGGCCGATGACGTTGGCGCCCTCACGGAGCTGGTAGGTGCGGCCGCTGCCGTCGTCGAGCTGCAGCGTGACCGCCACAGCGGTGCCGGGATAGTCGCCCTGGGCGGGCGGCTGCGCGTAACCGCCGTAGCCGCCGCCGGCCGGCTGTCCGTAGTCGTAGTCCCGGCCCGGCTCGGCGTAACCGCCCTGGTCGTAGCGGCCTCCCGGTTGACTGTAGTCGGGCTGGCCGTAGTCCGGCCGGCCGTACCCGCCGCCGTAGCCGGGCTGCTCGTAGCCGCCGCCCTGGTCGGGGTAGGCCGGCCGCGGCTCGGGACGGCCGTAACCGTGCTCCTCGTGCCGGCCCGGCGGGCGGCCATAGTCATAGTCACCGGCCGGGGCGCCGTAGCCGCCCCCGGGAGGACCGTACGGCGCCTGGGGGGTGGGCGGCGGGCCGTAGCCGCCCGGGGCGGGCCGGTAGCCCTGGTCGTAGCTCGGGCCGCCGTAGCCCCCGGCCGGCGGACGCTGCTCATAGCCGGACGGATAGCCGCCCTGCTCCGGATAGCCGCCCTGCTCCGGGTAGCCCTGACGGGGCGCGTAACCCGGCTCGGCCGGGCGCGGCGGATAGCCGCCCTGCTCGGGCGGGTACGGCGCACGCGGCTGCTCGGGGGCCGGTCCGCGTGGATCCTCCTGCGGGCGGCCGTAGCGCTCGTCGTAATAGTCGTCGCCGGGGCGCCCCTGACCCTGGCCGCCGCTATAGGTCGGATTGTCGCTCATCGGTGGAACTCCTGGTTCTGCGGTGTACGCATGGTTCGATTGTGGTGGGGCGGATGCGGCTGTGGACGGTTGGGGGTGCACGTCCGGATTGACGACACCGCGCGCACGGTACTGGCCAGTGTGCAGGTTCGGCGACTGCTCAAATCTGACGTCCACCTCACCATACGTTTGCCAACCCTGTTCCCGGATGTATCCGCCCAAGTGAGTGGCAAACGTGTCCGCCGTGAGATCAGGATCGGCGTTCACCTTCGCAAAGTCGGACCCACTGAGAGTAATGACGTAGGAGTTCGGCGCCAAAAACCGGTCCCCGGGCAGGGTCTGCACGCCGTCGGTGGCCTCCCGCCGCAGCAGCTCCTCCACCTCCTGCGGCACGATCGACCCGCCGAACACCCGGGCGAAGGCATCGCCGACGGTGTCCTCGAGCTTGCGCTCGATGCGCTGAACCAGACCCTTCTGGTTGCCCATCGCACCGCCTGCCTCGAGTCCGGCGCGTGTTGCGCCGCCTTCATATGTCCTCTGTATGGTATCGGCCCGGCTCACCCGACCGTCACCATGGGAACTCTGAGAATCGAATCGTCGCAGTTCAGAGCGGGTGACAGCAGCCGGAGGGACTGCCCCCAACCGGCACCGTCCGGCGGAGAGCGGGTTGGGGTGTGCGGGCCCGATCGTGATACGCTCCCCCGGTTGTTTGGGGCGAGTGGCGGAATGGCAGACGCGCTGGCTTCAGGTGCCAGTGTCCTTCGGGACGTGGGGGTTCAAGTCCCCCTTCGCCCACATCACAGCGGTTGAAGAAC
>JAGQTW010000063.1:5158-11209 GCA_020438785.1 Mycobacterium sp.
CGGGGGCTAGCTGCCGGTGCCGAACCACTTCTGCTTGATCAGGTCGTAGTCCCCGTCCGCGCGCATCTTCAGCAGGGCCTCGTCGGCTTGTTTGCGAAGGTCACTGCCGAGGCGGAACGCGATGCCGTAGTCCTCGTTCATGAAGATCGTGCCGACCAGCGTCGCCGCCTCGGACCCGTCGTGGGCGACGTAGTAGGCGAGCACCGGGGCGTCGAAGACCACCGCGTCGAAGTCGCCGCCCTTGAGCCCGGAGTAGCACTCCTTGATCGCGGGCACGCCGGTGAAGCCGATGCCCTCCTGCTGCAGGAACGCCGCCGAGGTGGTCTTGTCGACCGTGCACACCCGCTTACCGACCAGGTCCGCCGGTGAGGAGATCTGGGAGTTGAACTTCTCCACGGTCAGATTCGCCGTCAGTGTCGCGGTGTAGTAGGCGACGAACACGATGCTGACGAACGCCAGCAGGATGCCCACGATCCGGTTGATCCAGTGCCGGGGCATCTCATCGGGCTGGGCGGCCAGCATGCCCAGGCCGTAGCCGACCGCCTGGAAGATGCCCGGGAAGTACTTCTTGGACATCGGGGAGTCGGCGTGCCGGCGTTCGGTCAGCCAGATCAGGTGCGCGGGAACGACGGCCAGGACGAACGCCGCCGCCAGCCACACCAGCACCGCCTTGGAGAACAGCAGTTTGAGGAAGTCGACCAGGCCGGGCGAGCTGCGTTCGGTGCTGCCGGCCGGAACCATGATCTGCAGCCCGCCGGAGAGGGTCGGTTGGGAGAAGTCGAACAGCGCGGCCCGTTCCGCGGTGATAGAAAGCGCGGCGGCGGCCGCGTCCGCCTTGCTGTCCGCGACGGCCTTCAGTTGCTCGCTGACGTTGGCGACGTCGACGTACTCGAACGTCCACCCTTCGTGTTTGGCGATCTGGTCGAGGATGTCGATGGTGAAGCCGCTCTTGAGGTTGTCGTGCGACATCACGAAGGGCTCGATGTCGTGGGTGGCCACCCGCACCGTGCGGGGGGCGGCCTTCGCCGGCGCGGCGATACCCGGTAGCCCACCCACCAGCGCGATGAGCAGCGCCACGATTGCCAGCGCGTGCAGGCGTGTGACCACGTCGTCCCCGACCTTCCCACTAATTGACGCAGGAAGAATAAACCGGAGCACCGCGGACCGGTCCACACTGAACGCACGCCATCGGTTAGGAGCCGGATGATCACGCTGACCGCCCCCGCCCTCGAGCCGCTGTCGCGCTCGCGTCCGCCGGACCGCCCACCGCTGCGGGTCGGCCAGATCCAGCACCGCTGGCGCGCCGACCCGCACGGCCGGGTGCTGGTGTCGGCGCCCCGCGACGAGGAAGCTGTCCTGGTGGCTGATCTCGACCTCGACCAGCGCCGCGACTGGCTGGAACTGCTCCCGTTCCTGCTGACCCGGCGGCCCGACACCTACACCGGTCTGACCCGCCCGGTGGCCACCGACGAGCCCTACGGCGCTGGTCACGCCGCCACGGCGGTGGTCAAGTGAGCGCGACCCTTTTCACCGCCGGCACGGTGTGGACCGGGGCCGGCTCGGAGTCCGATGCGCTCCTGGTGGTCGACGGCACCGTCCGTGCGTTGGGCGGCAGGGCCCGCGAGGCCGCGGCCGGAATCGACTGCGAACAGGTCGATCTCGAAGGCGGCTTCCTCATGCCGTCCTTCGGCGACGGCCACTCCCACCCGCTCTACGGCGGTCTGGAGGCGGTCGGTCCCGCGGTGCGCGGCTGCGGTTCCGTCGAGGAGATCCTCGCGGCGGTCAAGAAGTACGCCGACGCACACCCCGAGGAGGAGTGGATCGTCGGCGCGTCCTACGACGGCAGCCTGGCGCCGGGCGGCCTGTTCGACGCCCGCTGGCTGGACTCGGTGGTCCCCGACCGGCCGGTGGCGCTGCGGGCCTGGGACTACCACACCATGTGGGTCAACACCGCGGCGCTCGAGCGCGCCGGCATCACCCCCGACACCCCCGACCCGGTGCTGGGCGAGATTCCGCACCGCTCGGACGGCTCGGTGCTCGGCACCTTACGCGAATGGGGCGCAACCGATCTGGTGATGGCGGTGATGCCGGCCCGCGACGAGCGCCAGCGGATCGGCGCGTTGGGCACCGCCGCCGACTACTTCCTGGCACGGGGGGTGACCTGGGCGCAGGACGCCTGGGTGGAACCGGCCGACGTCGCCACCTACGTCGAGGCCGCTCGGCAGGACGCGCTGCGGATGCGGTTCAACCTCGCGCTGTACGCCGACCCACGGCACTTCGATTCGCAGGTGGCCGATTACGCCGAAGCCCGCCGCGCGGTCGACGCAGTGGGTTCCCCACTGCTGACGGCGCAGACGGTGAAGTTCTTCGCCGACGGGGTGGTGGAGAACGAGACCGGTGCCCTGTTGGCGCCGTACTGCTCCGGCCTGCACTCACACGGCCAGCAGAACTGGGAGGGCGACTCGCTGGCCGAGGCCGCCCGACGGGTCGACGAACTCGGCCTGCAGATCCACATCCACGCCATCGGCGACGCCGCGGTCCGCCAGGCGCTCGATGCCATCGAATATGTCCAGCAACGCAACGGGACTCGTGACCGCAGGCCGGTGATCGCCCACGTGCAACTGGTCGACCAGGACGACATCGGGCGGTTCGCCGCACTCGCGGTGATCCCCAACATGCAGCCGCTGTGGGCGCAGATGGACGCGCTGATGACGGTGCTGACCATCCCGCGCCTCGGCGTCGAGCGCGCCGACCGGCAGTACCAACTGCAGACGCTGCACCGGACCGGTGCCGCGCTGGCCTTCGGTTCGGACTGGCCGGTGTCCTCGGGCGCACCGCTGGACGGGATCGCGGTGGCGGTGTCCCGGCGCACCGCCGAGGGTGAACCCGACGGCGGCTGGACCCCGCACGAGATCGTGCCCATCGAGCTCGCCCTGTCCTCCTATACCGGCGCGGTCGCGTATCAGGCCTTCGCCGAGGGCAAGTGGGGCCGCATCACGCCCGGGGCGAGCGCCGATCTGGTCTGGCTCGACCGGGATCCGCGGAGCACACCGCCGCTGGAGCTGCCGGGCGTGGGCATCCGCGCAACCTATCTGCGCGGCGCGCAGGCCTACCGGAACGACGACTGAAGGGTGCGACCATGACCGCGGAGTACATCACCGCCCCGCACGAGGGTCACCTGAAGAGGGCGCTGGGTCTGCCGTCCCTGGTGCTGTTCGGTCTGGTGTACATGGTGCCGCTGACGGTGTTCACCACCTACGGCATCGTCACCGAGACCACCGGCGGCAGGCTGCCGCTCGCCTATGTCGTCACGCTCATCACCATGGTCTTCACCGCGCTGTCCTACGCGCGGATGTCGGCGGCGATCCCGGTCGCGGGTTCGGCCTACACCTACACGCAACGCACCTTCGGGGCACCGACCGGCTTCCTGGCCGGATGGTCGCTGTTGCTGGACTACCTGTTCCTGCCCATGCTGAACTACCTGGTCATCGGGCTTTATCTGAACGCGGCGCTGCCCGCGCTGCCCGCGTGGGTCATCGTCGTGGTCTCCATCGGGATCGTCACGGTGCTCAACATCGTCGGCATCGTGTCGGTCGCGCGGGCCAACTTCCTCATCATCGCGATCCAGGCCATCTTCATCGTCGTCTTCGTCGCCCTCGCGATCGCCAAGACCACCGGCTACGGAAAGGTCGACCTGTTGGCGCCCTTCACCGGTGACGGCAGCGCCGGCGGCTTCAGCCCGATCCTGGCCGGCGCGGCCATCCTGTGCCTGTCGTTCCTGGGCTTCGACGCGGTCTCCACGCTGTCCGAGGAGGCGCGCGACGCCCGGCGCACGGTCCCGCAGGCGATCATGATCTCTACCGTCGTCTCGGGGATCATCTTCATCCTGCTGTCCTACGTGTCGCAGCTGGTGTTCCCGTCCAACAAGTTCGCCGCGGTGGACACCGGTTCGACCGACGTGATGGTGGCCGCGGGCGGGGCGTTCGTGAACACGTTCTTCACCGCGGCGTACGTGGCCGGTGCGCTCGGGTCGGCGCTGACCTCGCAGGCATCGGTGGCCCGCATCCTGTTCGCGATGGGCCGCGACGGCATCCTGCCGCGCAAAGTGTTCGGCCACGTGTCGGCCAAGTTCAGCACACCGGTGTACGCGATCCTCACCGTCAGCGCCATCTCGCTGCTCGCGATCTGGATCGACCTGGCGATCCTGGCGTCGGTCGTCAGTTTCGGTGCGCTGGTGGCCTTCTCGGTGGTGAACCTGTCGGTGATCAAGCACTACTTCATCGACATGCGGGAGCGCAACGTGCTGCTCAACCTGATCGCGCCGGCGATCGGCTTCCTGCTCACCGCGTGGCTGTGGACGAGCCTGTCGGGTACGGCGCTCACCATCGGATTAATCTGGTTGGCAATAGGATTCGTGTGGCTGTTGGTCGTCACCCGCGGCTTCCGCAGACCCACCCCGGTGCTGGATCTGGAATACGAGTGATCCCGGTTTGAGCGACATCCCCGACCCGCTGGCGGGCTTCCCCGTCACCCCGCCGCCCCTACGGCGCCCCGTGCTGTTCGACCAGAGCTGGGTTGACCTGACCTTCATCCACTGGCCGGTGCAACCGGCGGCCGTCGCCCACCTCTACCCGCCGGGCACCCGGCCCGACGTGTTCGCCGACGGGATGACCTACGTCGGGTTGGTGCCGTTCCGGATGGGCCACACCGCGTTGGGAACCGGGCCGGGGCTGCCCTATTTCGGGGTGTTCGCCGAGACCAACGTGCGGCTGTACTCCGTCGACGAGGCCGGGCGGCACGGGGTCCTGTTCCGCTCGCTGGAGACCGCCCGGCTGGCGGTGGTTCCGCTGACCCGCATCGTCATGGGGGTGCCCTACACCTGGGCCAAGATGCGGATTCGGCTGAACAAGGAGGAGATCAGCTACCACAGCGTGCGACGCTGGCCGCGCCGCGGACTGCACAGCCGGGTGGCGGTGAGCATCGGCGACCCGGTCGAGCCCACCCCGCTGGAGACCTGGCTGACCGCGCGGTGGGGGGCGCACACCCGCAAACTCGGTCGGACCTGGTGGGTGCCCAACGAGCACGCCGCGTGGGTGCTGCGCTCGGCGCAACTGGTCGAGTTCGACGACGATCTGGTCGCGGCGGCGGGGGTGCCGGTGGCCGGCCCCCGGCTGCGCGTCCTGTTCTCCCCCGGCACCCGAACCCGTTTCGGCCGGCCCAGCCTCGTCGGGCAGTAGGCTGGCGACCATGGCGATCCGGCAGCGAGTAGCACGAACGCTGCTGGCGGCGGCCTGCGCGGGGCTGTTCGTGGCCGCGCCGGTCGTCGTCGCCGCCCCCGCCGGCGCCTGCCCGATCGGTCACCTCGCCGATCCGATCACCGGCCGGTGTTACGTCGCCAACAGCGGTGTGCCGACCGTCGGCGGAATTCCGTGCATCCCCGGCCAGCACCTGGGCACCTGCCTGAGCATCCTGCAGAACCAGTCGCCCCCGGGTGGCGGCCCGCCGCCGGGCGCCCCCTGGCCCTAACCGGCTACTCCTCGAAGATCGCCACCGCCCTGGTCCAGCCCGCCGACGCGGCGTGGATCTTGACCGGGAAGCAGGACACCTCAAAACCATTGGGCGGCAACGATTCCAGGTTGTGCAACTTCTCGATGTGGGAATAGCCGATGGTGCGCCCGGCGCGATGGCCCTCCCAGATGATCGACGCATCGTGGTCCCGGGCATAGCGCTGGGCGGTGTAAGAGAACGGCGCGTCCCAACTCCAGGCGTCCGTTCCGGTCAGCCGCACCCCCCGCTCGAGCAGGTACAGCGTGGCGTCCCGGCCCATGCCGCACCCGGTGCCGACGTAGTCGTCCCGGCCGTAGCGCGTGCCCGCGCTGGTGTTCACCAGCACGATCTCCAGCGGCGCCAGCGTGTGGCCGATGCGCGCCAACTCCTGTTCCACGTCGGCGGCCGTGGCGACGTACCCGTCGGGAAAGTGGCGGAAGTCCAGCTTGACGGCCGGCTGCAGACACCACTCCAGCGGCACCTCGTCGATGGTGATCGCCCGCT
>JAGQTW010000472.1 GCA_020438785.1 Mycobacterium sp.
GAAGGCCGCCACGACGCCGAACTCGTCGAACAGGTGTGGGGCGATGACCTCCGCGTCGAGGGCGTCGTCGTCGAATATCTCGGCGGTGTCGACGATCTGGTGGCGATCGTCGACTCGTTCCGACCCGGCCCGGGGCGGCGCCTGGGTGTCCTGGTCGACCACTTGGTGACCGGCTCCAAGGAGGCCCGCATCGCCGAGGCGGTCCGCACCGGTCCGGGTGGGCCGCACACCCTGGTGGTCGGTCATCCCTACGTCGATATCTGGCAGGCGGTCAAACCCGCGCGGGTGGGGCTGCCGGCATGGCCGACGGTGCCCCGCAGCGTCGAATGGAAGCACGGCATCTGCCAGGCCCTGGGATGGCCGCATCGCACCCAGGCGGACATCGCCCAGGCCTGGCAGCGCATCCGCGGCTCGGTCCGCGACTGGACCGACCTGGAGCCGGAACTGATCGGGCGGGTCGAGGAACTCATCGACTTCGTCACGCAACCGAACTGAGCGGGCCGTCCGGCCCGGCCACATGTGACGCAGGTCGCAGGCGGGCCGCCGCAGTTTGGGTATACAGTCGTTCACTAGAAGATCGGGGCAACCGACCGCAGTCCCACGCCCGCCCGCGCGGCCGATGACGCGGTACGACATGAATCGGAGCTTCACCCATGACGTTCTCCCTGGACCTGTCCGACGAAGTGCTGCATGTGCGCGACTGGGTGCACGAGTTCGCGGCCGACGTGGTGCGCCCGGCGGCCGCCGAATGGGACGAGCGGGAGGAGACGCCCTGGCCACTGATCCAGGAAGCGGCCAAGGTCGGCCTGTACACCCCGGAGTTGTTCGCCGAGATGTCCGCCGAGCCGTCCGGCATCGGGCTGCTGACGGTCTTCGAGGAGCTGTTCTGGGGTGACGCCGGCATCGCGCTGTCGATCCTGGCGACCGGGCTGGCCGCCGCCGCGCTGGCCTCCAGCGGCACCCCCGAGCAGCTCGGCGAGTGGCTGCCGCAGATGTTCGGCACTCCCGGCGATCCCTACCTCGCCGCGTTCTGTTCCTCGGAGCCCGGGGCGGGCTCCGACGTCGGCGCGGTCCGCACCCGGGCGCGCTACGACCAGGCGGCCGACGAGTGGGTGCTCGACGGGACCAAGACCTGGGCCACCAACGGCGGTATCGCCAACGTGCACATCGTCGTCGCGTCGGTCCACCCCGAACTCGGCACGCGCGGGCAGGCGACGTTCATCGTCCCGCCCAACACCCCGGGACTGTCCCAGGGCCAGAAGTTCAAGAAGCACGGCATCCGCGCCTCACACACCGCCGAGGTGGTGCTCGACGGGGTGCGGCTGCCGGGCAACCTGATCCTCGGCGGCATGGACCGGTTCGAGCACCGGATCGCCCGCGCCCGCGAGGGCACGCGCACCTCGAGCCAGGCCGCGATGCAGACCTTCGAGCGCACCCGCCCGGTCGTGGGGGCGATGGCCCTCGGCGTCGCGCGGGCCGCCTATGAGTACGCGCTCGAATACGGTTGTCAGCGTGAGCAGTTCGGCCGCCCGATCGCCGACTTCCAGGCGGTGGCGTTCAAGCTCGTCGACATGAAGAGCCGCATCGACGCCGCGCGGATGCTGGTCTGGCGGGCCGGCTGGATGCAGCGCAACAACAAGCCGTTCACCTCCGCGGAGGGCTCGATGGCCAAGTTGTACGCCAGCGAGACGGCGGTGTACGTCACCGACGAGGCCATCCAGATCCTCGGCGGCAACGGCTACACCCGCGACTATCCGGTGGAGCGCATGCACCGTGACGCGAAGATCTTCACGATCTTCGAGGGCACCAGCGAGATTCAGCGGCT
>JAGQTW010000473.1 GCA_020438785.1 Mycobacterium sp.
GCGGCCGCACCGTTGGGCATGATCATCTGCACCGCGAGCGGGGACACCTTGCGGGGCCCGCCCTCGTTCATCGCGTCGTAGGTTTCGACGATCTTCTCTCCACCACCGAGGCCGGTGCCGACCACGACCGCGAACCGGTCGGGGTCGACCTCCGGCTTACCGGCGGTCTCCCACAGGTGCGCGCTGAGGAACTTCGCCATCCGCTGGACGTAGGACATCCGGCGGAAGTCCAGTCGACCCATGTGGTCGTCGACCGGGTCGGCGAGGTGGCCTCCGATACGCACCGGAAGATCCCACTTGGTGACGAAATCGTCCTCGAGAACGCGGATGCCACTCTCGCCGGCCAGCAGACCCTTCCACGTGCTCTCAATGTCACCCGCGATCGAGGTGGTCGCCGTAACGGCGGTCACCACGACATTCGGGAAACCGCCGTTAGCAGTGGAAGGCCTGGTCACTGCGCGAACTTCTCGCGAAGCGCTGCAGCAGCCTCGGGGTTCTCTTCCTCGAGCTTCTGGATGTAGGTGACGACGTCACCGACGGTGCGCAGACCGGCGAGGTCCTCGTCCGGGATCTTGACGCCGTACTTGTCCTCGGTCTGGACGGCGATCTCGACCATCGACAGCGAGTCGATGTCCAGGTCGTCGACGAAGGACTTCTCCGGGGTCACCTCGGACGGCTCGATACCGGTGACCTCTTCGATGATCTCGGCGAGACCGGCGATGATTTCTTCCTGACTGGCGGCCACAGCGTGGCTCCCTTCCTTATCGGTTGTGTTACTTCGTAACGGTGGAAACGCGATTTATGTGGTTGTCCTGGACCGCGGTCGGCTGATCAGAGATCGGCCAGTCCGTCCAGGTCTGCGGGTGCCTTGATGGCGTGCGTCGCGACGCCCCGAAGTTCACGTTTGGCGATCCCGGTCAAGGCGCCCGCGGGCGGGAACTCGACGATCGCCGTGGTGTTGAGCTGACGCATGGTCTCGGTGCACAGGTCCCAGCGCACCGGACGGGTCAACTGCGCGACGAGCTTGGTCATCGCGTCTTGGCCGGAGGTGACCGCCCGGCCGTCGGAGTTGGACAGCAGCGTGGTGGTTGGCTCGGCCGTGACGACCGCGGCCGCGGCGGCCGCGTAGCCGTCCAGCGCCGAGGCCATGTAGCCGGTGTGGAACGCACCCGCGGTGGCCAGCGGACGCACCCGGGCCTTTGCCGGGGGATCCTCGGCCAGCTTCTCCAGCGCCGCGATGGTGCCGGCGGCGACGATCTGACCGGCGGCGTTGCGGTTGGCCGGGATGAGGTCGAGGGCCTCCAGGCGGGCCAGCACCTCGGCCTCGTCGCCGCCCAGCACCGCGGACATGCCGGTGGGCTCGACCGCGCAGGCCTTGGCCATCTCGGCACCGCGGACCGCGGCGAGCCTGACCGCGTCGTCGGGGGCGATGACGCCGGCGATGGCATAGGCGGCGATCTCGCCGACCGAATGGCCGGCCACGACGGTCTGCTCACCGGCCAGCAGTCCGCGGTTGGTCAACTCGGCGTTGGCCAGCAGGGTCGCCGCCACCACCAGCGGCTGGGTGACGGCGGTATCGGTGATCTCGTCCGCGGTCGCGGTGGTGCCCAGGCGGCCCAGATCGAGGCCGCTGATGTCCGACCATCGGGCGATCTGATCTGCGGCGCCGGGGAGCTCGAGCCATTCGGCGAGCATGCCGGGGGTCTGTGATCCCTGGCCGGGGGCGAGCAACGCAATCACATGTTTAAGAGAACACTGTGAAAGCGGTTTTTCGCGGTGTAAGAGATTATGAACCTGATCTTAGGTTTTTGTGGAGACCCTACAAATCTGCACCTGTTGCGACTCTATTGATATCTCGGCGCTACTTGCTTAACGGCCGAATCCGGCCCGGCCGCACCGACGAGGGGCGGGGTGAAGGGGTTTGCCGCGCCGTTTGCCATGGTCTGCGGCGGGGCCGGGTACTCGAGTCGGCCGACGGTGGCCGCGACGCGCAGCACGTAGGCGTCCCGGGGGAGCGTCGGATCGCGGCCGGTGAAGTCGGTGATCCGCTTGAGCCGGTAGCGCACCGTATTTGGATGAACGAACAGTTTCC
>JAGQTW010000064.1 GCA_020438785.1 Mycobacterium sp.
GCACCACCGGCCGGCCCAAGGGCGTTCTGCACAGCCATAATTCGATCCACGCCCTGATCCGCCAGATCGGTGCGCACTGGCTGGTCGAACCGGGCGACCGGTTCCTGGTGGCCTCCCCGATCGCGCATATCGGCGGCTCCATCTACGCCTTCGAATGCCCGCTGCTGCTGGGCACGGCGGCGGTGCTGATGGACCGCTGGGACGCGGACCGCGCCGTCGAACTGCTCGTCGGCGAGCGGTGCACCCACATGGCCGGCGCCACCCCGTTCCTCGAGCAACTCCTGCTCGCCGCCCGGCGCCGGGGTACCCGCCTGCCCGATCTGAAGGTGTTCATCTGCGGTGGCGCCTCGGTGTCACCGTCCCTGATCCGCAGCGCCGCCGATCATTTCGAACGGGCCGTCGTCAGCCGGGTGTACGGCTCGACCGAGGTCCCGGTCACCACCATCGGCGCCCCAGACGATCCGACCCGCGCCGCCGACACCGACGGCAGGCCCGGCATCGCCGCCATCCGACTGGCCCCCCACCCGGCCGCCCCCGACGGCGGCGAGATCTGCGCCCGCGGACCGCAGATGTTCCTCGGCTACCTGCACCCCGAGGACGACGCCGAAGCCTTCGACACCGACGGCTGGTTCCGCACCGGCGATCTGGGCCGGCTGGACGACGGCCATCTCGTCGTGACCGGCCGGGCCAAGGACATCATCATCCGCAACGGGGAGAACATCGCACCCAAGGAGGTCGAGGATGTGCTGATCGGCCATCCCGACGTCGCCGAGGTCGCAGTCGTCGGGCTGCCCGATCCGCGCACCGGGGAACGCGCCTGCGCGGTCATCGTCACCAGGGCCCGCCCCGCCCCGGGCGTGGCCGAACTGGCCGAGTTCCTGACCGCCAGGGGGATGGCCCGGTTCAAGAGCCCCGAGCAGGTCGTCGTCTGGGATTCGTTACCCCGCAACGACGCCGGGAAGATCCTCAAACATCAAATCCGAGCAAGGTTGGTCGACACGGATGAGTGACATGCAGGTTGCGATCGTGACCGGTGCCAGCAGCGGCATCGGATTCGGCTGCGCGACGAAGCTGGCCGAGATGGGAATGGCCGTCGTCGGCACCGGGCGAGACCCGGACCGGCTCGGGGCGTTGGCGGCGGCGATCGGCGATCCCGACCGGGTCGCCACCCTGGCCGTCGACCTGACCGATGACGACGCCCCGCAGCGCATCGTCGACCTGGCGGTGTCGCGGTGGGGTCGGATCGACGTACTGGTCAACAACGCCGGCGTCGGCAGCCCCAAACCGCTGCACGAAACCGACGACGCGTCCCTGGACTACTTCCTGGGCGTGATGTTGCGGGCCCCGTTCCGGCTGGCCCGGGACGTCATCCCGCACATGCGATCCGGCTCGGCCATCGTCAACATCACCTCGACGTTCGCCGTGGTCGGCGGGCTGCGCGGTGGCGCCTACTCCGCGGCCAAGGGCGGCCTGACCGCGCTGACCCTGCACATCGCCTGCCAGTACGGCCCGCAGGGCATCCGGTGCAACGCGGTGGCACCCGGGGTGACCGTTACCCCGATGGTCGAGCAGCGCCTCGAAGACGAGCGGTTCCGCAAGATCAACACCGAGATGACGCCGTACCCCCGCCTCGGCGCCGTGGAGGACATCGCCGCCACCGTCGCGTTCCTCTGTTCGCCGGGCGGCAGNNTTCATCAACGGCCAGACCATCGTCGTCGACGGCGGCTGGAGCTCGACGAAGTACCTCTCCGAGTTCGCCCTCTCCTCGCAGTGGGTCGCCCGTTGAACCTGTTCGCCACGCTGGACCAGGCCGCCGCCCGCTTCGGCGACCGCGGCGCGGTGTACCTGGGCCAGCGTCGTCTGTACACCTGGGACCAGTTGCGGGACAGAGCGTTACGGCTGGCCGGCTCGCTGCGGGCGGCACATGCCACCGGAACCCGGATAGCGGTCGCCGCCGAGAACCGGCCCGAGCTCGTCGAGCTGTTCTACGCGGTGTGGGCCGCCGAGTGCGTGCTGGTTCCGATCAACTTCAAACTGCATCCGCGCGAGATGGTCCAGATCCTCACCGACTCCGGTGCCGCAACGGTGTTCGCCTCGCCCAAGATCGCTCCGCACCTGGCGCCCATTGCCCCGGCGCCGGTGGACATCATCGGTGGACCCGACTACGAAACACGTTTCGCCGCAACGCCGGCCCCCGTCCCCGTCACCGACCCGGCCGCCCTGGCGTGGCTGTTCTACACCAGCGGCACCACCGGGCGCTCCAAGGGTGCCATGCTCTCACACCGCAATCTGACCGCGATGACCTTGGCGCACCTGGCTGACATCGACTCCCCCGACGAGAACTGCAGCCTGCTGCACGGCGCCCCGATGTCACACGGCTCGGGTCTGTACATCGCGCCCTACGTGCTGCGCGGCGCCCGTCAGGTGCTGCCCGTCTCGGGCGCGTTCGAGCCCGCGGAGTTCCTCGACCTGTGTGCGCACCACCCCGGATCGAGTGCGTTCCTGGCGCCGACGATGATCCACCGCCTCGTCGAGACCGGCCGCGGCCGGCCGGCCAACCTGCGCAGCATCGTCTACGGCGGCGGCCCGATGTACGTCGAGAGCCTCAGGAAGGCGCTCGCGGCGTTCGGCAGTGTCTTCGCCCAGATCTACGGTCAGGGTGAGTCGCCGATGACCATCACCGGCCTGCGCCGGGCCGACCATGATTCACACGACGACGCCGTCCTCGGCTCGGTCGGCCACGCCCGCTCCGGTGTCGAGGTCGCGGTGCGCGGCACCGACGGTGCCTCCGCGCCCGCCGGCGAGGTCGGCGAGATCGTCTGTCGCGGAGACGTAGTCATGTCCGGCTACTGGAACAACCCACGGGCCACCGCCGACACCCTGCGCGACGGGTGGCTGCACACCGGCGATCTGGGCTCCTTCGACGACCGCGGCTACCTGACGCTGCGCGACCGCTCCAAGGACGTCGTCATCAGCGGGGGAAGCAACATCTACCCCCGCGAGGTCGAAGAGGCGCTGCTCGAACACCCGGGGGTGGCCGAGGCCGCCGTGGTGGGCGCTCCCGACGCCGAGTGGGGCGAGGTGGTCGTCGCCTTCATCGTGGGCTGCGCCGACGAACGCGCGCTCGACGCCCATCTGCTCGAGCGGATCGCCCGCTTCAAGCGCCCGAAGCGATACGTCGTCGTCGAGGAACTGCCGAAGAACAGCTACGGCAAGGTCCTCAAGCGCGAACTGCGGGAACGGTTGGTGCAGCCGCTCACGTGAAAACAGGATGCTCCGCTGCGGAGTGTCCGATTCTCCTCACCTAGGATGCCGACATGTCACAGGATTACCGCTTCGTCACCTACGAGGTCCTCGACGAGGGCCGCATCGCGCGGATCATGCTCAACCGGCCCGACGCACGCAACGCCCAGAACCGGGGCCTGCTCGTCGAACTGAACGAGGCCTTCCTGCGGGCCGAGGCCGACGACCAGGTGCGGGTCGTGATCCTCGGCGGCCTCGGCCCGATGTTCTCCTCCGGGCACGACCTGGGGTCGGCGGTGTCGCGTGCGGAGTACACCCCGGGCCCCGACCAACACCCCAGCTACCGGGTCAACGGCGGCACCCGCGAAGGTGCCGAAAGCCTGATGCTGCAGGAGTGGCACCACTTCTTCGCCAACACCCGCCGGTGGCGCGATCTGCGCAAGATCACCATCGCGCAGGTGCACGGCGACGTCTACGCCGCGGCCCTGATGCTGATGTGGGCGTGCGACCTGATCATCGCCGCCGAGAACACCCGGTTCGCCGATGTGGTCGGCACGAGGCTGGGCATGTGTGGGGTGGAGTACTTCGCCCACCCGTGGGAGTTCGGTCCGCGCAAGACCAAGGAGCTCATGCTCACCGGCGACGCGCTGACGGTCGACGAGGCGTATCAGTTGGGCATGGTGTCGAAGGTCTTCCCGGAAGCGGAACTGACCGAGAAGACCCTGGAATTCGCCCGCCGGATCGCCGAGGTGCCGACGATGGCCGCGCTGCTCGCCAAGGAGGCGGTGAACCAGTCGGTGGACAACATGGGCTTCTACAACGCCCTGAACGCCTGCTTCACCCTGCACCAGCTGAACCACTCGCATTGGGCCCAGGTGCACGAGAACGGGTTCCCGGTGGGCCTGGAGGAGGACGGGCTGCCGAACTGGCGCAACGCCCCGCCGATCGTGGCCGCGGTTAAAGACCAGGTCCGCTCCGACGGCTGACCGGCGACTGCCGGCCCGTACCTGCTGAATCGGTCAAGAAGGCGTGCCGCGTCTCGGCGCCGTTACGACCAGGTCAGGAACTCGTCTCGCCCTGCGCCGACCGGTCTACGGGCCTTTCGGCGCATCACATGGCGGTAACAATCGCCTCTCGGCGCCGCCGAGCGAAAGTGCCTGTTCCGGGCCGAATCTGGGTTTCGGCAATGACCTTAGGGTTCTTAATCTTCTCAGTTTTCAACGCTTTTCTGTTGTGAGCGCCATAGCAATTCATGAAAAGTGATGGCCGACACGATTTTTGGCAAACATCACCACTGTTGTTAGCGTCCGAAACATGTTTGCACTCGCGACGGTTATGACGCTGATCTCCCAGGTGTCAGGCACGCCGTACATTCCCGGCGGGGACTCCCCGCGTGGAACGGACTGCTCTGGCCTGGCATCTTGGGTGTCCAACGTGGCGACCGGCCGGCCCGCGTTCGGCAGCCGGTTCCACACCGGCAACGAAGAGGCCGCTTTGCTGGCGCGCGGATTCCACTACGGAACCGCACCCAACTCCCTGGTGATCGGATGGAACGGCGCCCACACCGCGGTGACCCTGCCGGACGGCACCCCGGTGTCCAGCGGTGAGGGCGGCTCCGGCGTGAAGATCGGTGGCGGGGGTGCGTACCAGAAACAGTTCACCCACCACATGTATCTGCCGATGCCCGCCGAGGAGATGCAGGTCGACCCGGCCGCACCGCAGGACGATCCGGCGATCGTCGATGTCGCGAACCCCGAACCGGCTGCGCCGGAGCTGGATTCGCCGATCGACACACCGCCGGCACCTGAACTGGTGCCACCCCCCGCGGCGCCCGATGCCCCGCCGGCCCCCGGTGCCCCGCCGGTCGCCGAGATGCCGGTCTGATTCCCACTGCCCACGGCCGCACTGCTCCCCCGGGGAGCGGTGCGGCCTTTAGTCGCCCTCCGAGAATCCCTGCTGCGCAAGCAGTCTGGTCCCGGCCGCTCGCGCCGCGGCCGGCCGGGCGGCCACCGCCACGACGGCACCCACGGTCACCGCGATCGTCAATCCCGGCCCCCACAAAGCGCTTCCGGCCGGCCACGGCACGACGTTGCGGTACAGCGTGTAGCCCAGCAGGGCAAGCCCGAGCACCGGCAGCGCCACCTCCCACCGGCGCACCCGGGTATCGCCGGAGACGAACACCAGCCGCACCGCCCCCAGCGTCGCCAGGACGTAGGCGACCAGCAGGATCAGCGTTCCCGCCGTCGCCGAGATGGTGAACACCTCGAATGGCCGGGCCCCCAACACCACCCAACCCACCGCCTGGATCAGCGCGACCGCGACCACGCTGGCCGCGGCCGCGATGTGCGGAACGTTGCGGCTGACATGCACCGAGGCCAGCACCGGCGGCCCCATGCCGTCGCGGCTGAGCGCGAAGATCAGCCGACTGGCCCCCATGACACTGGCCAGGCAGCAGGCGGCCGCACTGAACGCGGCGCCGATCACGATGACCCACGACAGCCACGGCGTGACGTATTGCGCGGCGACGTCACCCATCAGGGCCTGGGACGCGGCGAAGGCCTGCACGCCCTGCGCATCGGTGCCGAAGGCCATCATCTCGATGGCGGTGACGACGACGAAGAACACCCCGCCGAGCACGGCGGTGCCCAGGATCGCCCGCGGAATGTCGCGTCGCGGGTTCTCGGTCTCCTCGCCGAGGGTGGCCGCGGCTTCGAACCCGGCGAAGGACAGAAAGCCGAAGACGACGCCGAGGAAGACGTTGGAGACGTCGGTGCCGGGCGCCACGGTGAACACCGACAGGTCGACGTGCCTGCCACCCGGCGCGGCGTGGATCGTCAGCCTGCCCAGCGTGATCGCCGCGACGGCGAGGATCACGGTGATGGTCAGGCCCTCGGTCACCAGCAACACCCGGGTGCCGCCCCTGATGTCCCGGACCGCCATCCAGCACACCCCGGCCAGCACGGCCCAGGCGAAGACGAAGCCGTACCACTCCGGAACGTGCCTGGGCGCGAACAACTTTCCGGCCAGGTCGGTGAGGAAGATGCCGGCCGCGGTGGAGGTGACGGCACCGTAGAACAGATAGGTTCCGGCGTTGAGCCAGCCGGCCACGCTTCCGGTCCGCGCCCCCAGCGTCAGGCCGACGAACGCGTACACGCTGCCGGCGTGGTTGAACCGTTGCGACAACCGCACGAACGTGTGCGCGATCAGCAGCACGGCGACGGACGCGAGCAGGAACGTCAGCGGAACCGCGCGGCCGACCACCGCCGCGGTGCCCTGCGGATTGATGTTGATCGCCATCGACGGCGCCATCAGCGCGACCGACACCCCGACGGCCGACCACACGCTCAGCGCGGCGCGCAACTCGGTCATCGACGACTCCGCATTTCAATCACCCTCTCCGACCGCGACATCCGGGCCGGAGAACATCTTCCCCCGGGCGATCAGGGATTGATGGTGTTCTCGCCGACCTGACGTCCCCAGACGTATTCGTTGAGCAGGGGCTGGCCCAGTTCGAAGTGGTTGTAGGGTGCGATCGACGCGCCGTTGTCCATGACGAGGTAGGGCGCCGGCCAGAAGTTGCGGTCGATCTGCTGCCAGCAGCCCGGCGCGCCGCCGGGGCCGCCGCGGGCGTTCACCCGCGGCAGGTTGTCCGGGTAGACGTACGGGTTGGGGGCGCCCAGCAGTTCGGTCATCGTCGCGAGCGAATAGCCGTTGCCGCCGAACGACCGCAACGCCGCGGGGCCGACCTCCGCGATGTTGCGCAGGCTGCAGTAGAACTCGGGGCTGTACTTGTCCAGCAGTTGCGCGCTGGGCACCAGGTCGGCCTGGCCGCGCACCAGATACGGGGCGGCGCGCTCGAAGATGTCCCCAGCGGTGTTGCCGAACCCGATCGAGGCCAACAGGGCGGCGTCGAGGTCGCCGCGCTGCTGGTTGAGGGTCTGGGCGGTGGTCACCGCGTTGTCGAGCGCGGTGAACAGATCGGGGCTGGCCGCGGTGTAAACCTGGGCCAACTCGTTGAGCCGCTGCACGTCGTAGCGGATCTGCCCCATCTGCGGGTTGATGTCGTCGAGGATCGCGTTGCCGTTCACGATCGACTGGCCGAACTTGGAGCCCAGGCCCGACAGCGCTTCGGCCGCGGCGCTCAGCGTCACGTTCAGTTTGACCGGGTCGACCTTCTCCGAGATCGAGGTCAGGGTCTCGAACAGCGTGTTGAACTCGGTGGTGACCGTGGAAGTCCGGATGACATCGGAGCTCGCGAGTCGCGCGCGGACCGGATTGCGCGGGCTGCTCAGCGCCACGTACTTGTTGCCGAAGATCGTGGTGGCGCGGATGTCGGCGTCCACGTTGGCGGGCATCATGGCCAGGTAACGGGGGTTGACATTCATCGTGATGCGCGCGGCGGGCGCACCGTTGCTCTCCGCCGCTGACACGGTCGAGACCCGGCCGATCTCGACGCCGTTGTAGGTCACCTTGGATCCGGCGTCCATGACCAGCCCGGCCCGCCCGGAGATCATCGTCAGTTCCGTCTTGGGGGTGAGATCCCCGCGGAACTGCAGGTAGACCAGGGTCATGACGAGCGCGATGGCGGCCAGCAGGGCCAGTCCGGCGAGTTTGATCGGGGGGTGGTCCCGTACGTTCACCGCGGAACCCGCGCGACGTGGCGCCGACACAAGGGCAGACCGCTGAACATCTCGCCTCCTTCCCCCAACCCGAAGCGAACTGCACCCGTCCAACCGACCCCGGAGGTGGGACGGACCTCAGAAATGTACCCGATCGTGGAATGGCCGCGACGGACATTGCGCCAATTCGCCGAGCCGGTTCGACGCGCAATTCCATTGCAGCCCCGTAAATAAAAGCTGAGAGGCGATGGAATTCGTCAATCATGTTGTTTCACAGCCCAGTCCGGGTGCGAACAGGATCGAATGACGGTTGCCGCATTTCGCGGTGGACTTTGCAGTGAAGTGGTTTGCTGGAGATTTCCCGCCGCCGATTCGCCACGCGGTGGGTGTGAGAATAAGCGGGCACCGCACCGCGTGTCGGTTGCCGGGCCTGGCACACTTGGGGCCAAAGCGGCGCCAGTTGGCAGCCGACCCGGGATAATCGCAAGTGGCCGCTCGTACGGTGGCGGCTCAGGCGGGAATCAGCTCAGCGAGGAGCATACGAACCATGTCCATCATCGAAGCGGACGCAGAGACCACGTCGGCATTCGACCGAGCGGTCGCCGATACCCAGCGATACATCGACAGCCCGCGATTCGAGGGGATCACCCGCCTCTACACCGCCCGGCAGGTCGTCGAGCAGCGCGGCACCATTCCGGTCGACTACACGGTGGCCCGCGAGGCGTCCAAGGCCTTCTATGCGCGGCTGCGTGAACTGTTCGCCGAGAAGAAGAGCATCACCACCTTCGGGCCCTACTCCCCCGGTCAGGCCGTGACCATGAAGCGGATCGGCATCGAGGGCATCTACCTCGGCGGCTGGGCGACCTCGGCCAAGGGCTCGGTCACCGAGGATCCCGGCCCCGACCTCGCAAGCTATCCGCTCAGCCAGGTGCCCGACGAGGCCGCCGGCCTGGTGCGGGCCCTGCTCACCGCCGACCGTAACCAGCAGTTCCTGCGGCTGCAGATGACCGAGGAACAGCGCGCCGCGACCCCGGCGGTGGACTACCGGCCGTTCATCATCGCCGACGCCGACACCGGCCACGGCGGAGATCCACACGTCCGCAACCTGATTCGGAGGTTCGTCGAAGCCGGCGTCTCCGGCTACCACATCGAGGACCAGCGGCCCGGCACCAAGAAGTGCGGGCACCAGGGCGGCAAGGTTCTGGTGCCCTCCGACGAGCAGATCAAGCGCCTCAACACCGCCCGGTTCCAGCTCGACATCATGGGTGTGCCGGGCATCATCGTGGCCCGCACCGACGCCGAGGCCGCCAACCTGGTGGAGAGCCGCTCCGACGAGCGGGACCAGCCGTTCCTGCTGGGAGCGACCAACCTGAAGATCCCGCCCTACAAGGCGTGCTTCCTGGCCATGGTGCGGCGGTTCTACGACTCCGGTGTCACCGAACTCAACGGCCACCTGCTCTACGCATTGCCCGAGGGCGAGTACGCCGCCGCCGACGCATGGCTCGAGCGGCACGGCATCACCGCGGCGATCACCGAAGCGGCGGGCGTCTGGAAAGACAACCGCTCGGGCTCGCTCGATGCGCTCTTCGACAAGGTCGAGTCGCGGTTCGTCGAGGCCTGGCAGGACGACGCCGGGCTGGAGACCTACGGCGATGCGGTCGCCGAGCTACTGAAGTTCCGCGAGGGCGAGGGCGAGCAGCTCGACATGAGCGTGGCGGACTGGAATGCGTTCGCCAAGACCGCCTCGCTGTATGCGGCGCGGGAGAAGGCCCGCCAGCTCGGCGTGGACGCAGCCTGGGACTGCGAGCGGGCCAAGACCCCCGAGGGCTACTACCAGGTGCGCGGCGGCATCCCGTACGCCATCGCGAAATCCCTTGCGGCGGCGCCGTTCGCGGACCTGCTGTGGATGGAGACCAAGACCGCCGACCTGGCCGACGCCAAGGAGTTCGCCGACGCCGTCCACGCGGTCTACCCGGACAAGATGCTGGCCTACAACCTGTCCCCCTCGTTCAACTGGGACACCACCGGCATGAGCGACGAGCAGATGCGGGCCTTCCCCGAGGAGATCGGCAAGATGGGCTTCGTCTTCAACTTCATGACCTACGGCGGACACCAGATCGACGGCGTGGCCGCCGAGGAGTTCGCCACCGCCCTGCGGCAGGACGGGATGCTGGCCCTGGCCCGGCTGCAGCGCAAGATGCGGCTGGTCGAGTCCCCCTACCGCACTCCGCAGACCCTCGTCGGCGGCCCGCGCAGCGACGCGGCGCTGGCGGCCTCGTCGGGGCGCACCGCCACCACCAAGGCGATGGGCGCGGGCTCCACGCAGCACCAGCACCTGGTGCAGACCGAGGTGCCCAAGAAGCTGCTGGAGGACTGGCTGTCGCTGTGGAGCGAGCACTACGAGCTGGGCGAGAAGCTGCGGGTCACCCTGCGGCCGCGCCGCGCCGGCTCCGATGTCCTCGAACTCGGCATCTACGGTGCCGACGACGGCGAGAAGCTGGCCGACGTGGTCTTCGACCCGATCAAGGACCGGCACGGCCGCAGCATCCTGCAGGTGCGCGACCAGAACACCTACGCCGAGAAGCTGCGCAAGAAGCGCCTGATGACCGTCATTCACCTCTGGATGGTGCACCGGTTCAAGGCCGACGCCGTGTACTACGTGACGCCCACCGACGACAACGTCTACCAGGCGGACAAGATGAAGGCGCACGGCATCTTCAGCGACGTGCACAAGGACGTCGGTGAGATCCTGGTCGCCGACGTGAACCAGGCGCGCATCGCCGAACTGCTCGAGCCGGATCGCGCGGCCCTCAAGCGGTTGATCGCCAAGGAGGACTGAGCTGTCCTGGGCCGCCGTCGGCGCCAACCTGCTGCTGTGTCTGCTGGCGGTCGCGGTGTACTTCGCCGCGGTCATGGCGCTGTCGATCCGGGTGGACAACCAGTCGCTGGTCGACATCTTCTGGGGCCCGGGCTTCGTGCTGGTGGCGGTGGTCAGCTTCGTGGCGTCCCGGCACGCCGGTGGCGACGAGGTCCGTCGGCTCGTGGTGCTCGCCCTGACCGCGGTCTGGGGCCTGCGCCTCGGGCTGCACATCGGCGTTCGCAACATCGGCCACGGCCAGGACCCGCGCTACACCGCGATCATGAGTCACCGCTCGGGGTCGCTCGCCGGTTACGTCGCCCGCAAGATCTACGGCCCGCAGGCGGTGATCCTGTTCGTGGTGTCGCTGCCGGTGCAGTTCGCGATGTACCAGCGCTCCGCGCTGGGAGTCCTTGGTGCGCTGGGCATTACGGTGTGGACGGTCGGGTTCGTGTTCGAGGCCCTCGGTGACTACCAGCTGAGCAGGTTCAAGAAGGACCCCGCCAACGCCGGCCTGGTGATGGACCGCGGGCTGTGGGCGTGGACCCGGCACCCGAATTACTTCGGCGATGTCTGCGTCTGGGTCGGGCTGTGGCTGCTCGCCCTGGGGCATCCGGGTGGCCTGGTCACGGTGGTGGCACCGCTGCTGATGGGATTCTTCCTGGTCCGCGTCAGCGGTAAGGCGTTGCTGGAGAAGAACATGCGCCGAAGCCGCGGCCCGGCGTATGACGCCTACGTCGCCCGCACCAGTGGCTTCTTTCCGCGCCCGCCGCGACGTGGCTGAACCGGCTCAGCACCGCGCCAGAACGTCGGCCATCGCCTGCTTCTCCTTGGCCGACAACCACAGTCCGTAGGCGGTCTTGACCGCCACCTGCCGGGCGACGAAGTCACACCGGAACGCCGCATTCGGCGGCAGCCAGGACGCGGCGTCGCGGAAAGCCTTGTCGAAGTTGGCCTTCGGGCTCACGGCGAGCAGGTTGCGCGGGTCGTTGGCGAAGTCGAGTCGGCGCTGTGGATCCCAGGCCCGCGCGCCCTTGTACCAGGCGTCGGCCAACGACACCACGTGGTCGATCTCGATGCTGTTCGACGTATCGGGGCCGCGCACGAATGAAATGACGGCCCCGGAGTAGGGGTCGTGCAGCACCCCGCTCTGGGCGTAGCAGGTGCCCGGGCGCACCACCAGGTCGGTGAGGTCGCGGCGCAGGATGTCGTCGC